>CAZKCJ010000112.1:0-8689 GCA_964550885.1 uncultured Rubrivivax sp.
CGATGCGCATGCCGTTGACGCGGCAGATCACCGGCTTGTCGCAGGCGAGGATCGCGCTGACCATGTCGTTGAACAGTCGCATGTACTGGCGGTATTCCTGCGGGTGGCCGGCGTAGTACTCGGCGTACTCCTTGGTGTTGCCGCCGGTGCAGAAGGCCTTGTCGCCGGCGCCGGTGAACACCACCGAGCTGACCGCGCGGTCGTTGCTGGCCGCGCGGAAGGCCAGGATCACGCCCTTGACCATGTCGGTCGTGTAGCTGTTGTACTGGCTCGGGTTGTCGAGCCAGATCCACGCGTTGTACAGACCCGGCACCTCGCTGCCGTCGGGGCGGCGCGCCGGCCGGCGCTCGTAGCGGATGCCGGGCTTGGCGTAGTCGTCGACGAGGTTGTGGTTCTTGAAGTCGCGCATCGGGTTTACTCCTGCAGCAAGAAGGGGCTCCGGATCCGGCTGCCGGATCAGGGAACGAGGACCGCGCGACGCGTGATCTCGCGCGCGTGCACGGCGTGGAAGACGTGGTTGATGTCGGCCAGCGGCCGGGTCTCGACGAAGGGTGCGAGCTTGACCTTGCCGGCCAGCACCAGGTCGAGCGCGGCCGGGTACAGCTCGGGCGGGCAGCCCCAGTTGCCGAGCGCGCGCGCGTCGAAGGCCATCAGGTTGGACAGGCGGACCTCGACCCGGTCCATCGTGAAGCCGACCACCGCCAGCGTCGCGCCGTGCACCAGCAGGTTGAAGGCGCTGGTCTGGCCGGCCGCAGTGCCCGAGCACTCGAAGATCTTCCACTCGGTTGCGCGCAGGCCGTTGGCCCGGGCGAAGTCGGCGACCGCCTTCTTCAGCGCCTTGGCGTCGTGCTCGCGCGCGTTCAGCGCGAGCGCGGCGCCGCCGTCGCGGGTGGCGGCCTCGAGCTTGCGCGCGTCGACGTCGATCGCGACCACCGCCGCGCCGAAGGCGCGCGCGATCTGTACGCAGTAGCCGCCGACGCCGCCGGCGCCGATCACCACCGCCAGGTCGCCCGGCTCGACGCCGGCGCGCTGCACCGCCTGGTACGGCGTGGTCAGCGCGTCGGCGACGATCGACACCTGCGCCAGGCTGAGCCCGGCGGCGGCCAGCCGCTGCTCGTCGACCGCGCACAGCCCGCGCGCCGGCACCACGATGTGCGACGCAAAGCCGCCCTGGATGTCGTTGCCGGGCATCTTCTGCGCGCGGCAGATCGTCGCGCGCCCGCGCCGGCACAACTCGCACTCGCCGCAGGGCAGCACCGCCGGCACGATCACCGCGCGGCCGAGCCAGCTCTCGGCGCCGCTGCCGGCGGCGACCACGCGCCCGCTGATCTCGTGCCCCAACGCCAGCGGCAGCGGTGCGTTGGTGCGCACGCCGTCGTAGTAGTAGCCGAGGTCGGTGTGGCACACGCCGCAGCCGGCGATCGCGATCACCACCTCGCCGGCGCCGGCCACGGGCGTGAACTCGGCGCGCTCGAGCGGCGCGTTCCGTGCGGTCATCAGCCAGCGGTGAGCGGCGATCGCGGACATCGGCGGCTCCGGAATCTTGATCAGGCTCAGGGTTTTCCTGGTATTGCGGTACTGCAATACCGATTTACGCGATTCTCGGCTATGCTCGCTTCATTTCCTTGACGTGGATCACGGACGATCGAAGCGGCCGCGGTTTCACTCTACGTCCCTGCCGCGATAGGAGTCGGCTGTGCCCGAACGACTGCCTTCCCACCCCGCCTCCGCGCCTGCCGCGGCCGACCGGACCTACTCGCTCGCCGTGTCCGGCAGCGGCGGCGCCGGCGTGATGACCGCCGGCGCGCTGCTGCTCGACGCCGCCGCGCTCGCCGGCCTGTACGGGCTGATGGTGCGCACCAGCGGCCCGCAGATCCGCGGCGGCGAGGCCGCAGCGCTGCTGCGGCTGGGCGGGCGGCAGCCGCTGACCGCGCTCGACGACCGCTTCGACCTGCTGCTCGCGCTCGACTGGCTGAACCTCGCGCGCTTCAACGACGAGATTCCGCTGGGTCAGAGCAGCCTGCTGATCGGCGACGCCGACTCGGGCGAGGCGCCGGCTTCGATGCTCGCCGGCGGCGCGCGGCTGGTGCTGCTGCCGTTGAAGAAGGCGGCGAAGGCGGCCGGCGGCTGGATCAACATGGTCGCGCTCGGGCTGGCCGGGCGCCTGGCCGGGATCGACGCGGCTACGCTCGAGCAGGCGGTGCGGGCGAGCTGGAAGCGCGGCGAGGAAGCGCTGCGCTCGAACCTCGCAGCGGTCGCGCGCGGGGTCGAGCTCGCTGGCGAGGTCGCGGCGCCGTTGCCGCCGCCGCTGGCGCCGCCCGGCAGCGCGCCGCCCGGGCGCTGGCTGGTCACCGGCAACGAGGCCGCGGGCTGCGGTGCGATCCGCGGCGGCGTGCGCTTCGTCGCTGCCTACCCGATCACCCCGGCGACCGAGTTGCTCGAGTGGATGTCGCCGGCGCTGACGCGGGTCGGCGGCACCTTGCTGCAGGCCGAGGACGAGCTGGCGTCGATCAACATGATCATCGGCGCGTCCTACGGCGGCGTGCCGTCGCTGACCGCGACCGCCGGCCCGGGGCTGGCGCTGATGACCGAGAGCATCCGCCTGGCGGTAGCGGCCGAGGTGCCGGTCGTGGTGGTCGACGTGATGCGCGGCGGGCCGTCCACCGGCATCCCCGCCAAGAGCGAGCAGAGCGATTTGTCGTTCGCGGTCGAAGGCCTGCCCGGCGACGCGCCGCGGCTGGTGCTGGCGCCGAACTCGATCGCCGACTGCCTGGCGACCACCGAGTGGGCGGTGCAGCTGGCCGAGGCGCTGCAGGCGCCGGCGCTGGTGCTGTCCGACCAGCTGATGGGGCAGTCGCGCGCGGTGATCGACCGGCCGACGCAGGCTCCGGTGCCGGCGCGTCGCCTGGTCGCCGAGGCCAACGCGTCCGGCTACCAGCGCTACCTCGACACGCCGTCGGGCGTGTCGCCGATGGCGATCCCGGGCACCCCGGGCACGGTCTACACCGCCGACGGGCTCGAGCACACCGAGCGCGGCATCCCGAGCAGCAGCGCGGCCGACCACCGGCGCCAGCTCGACAAGCGGCTGCGCAAGCTCGAGCAGTACGACTACGGCAGCCGCTGGGCCGACGTCGAAGGCGACGCCGAGCTCGCGGTGATCACCTTCGGCTCGCAGACCGGCGCGGTGCGCGAAGCGCTGGCCCGCGCCGCGGCGCGCGGCACGCCGCTGCGGCTGGTGTCGCTGCGGCTGCTGGCACCGCTGCTGCCGGCGGCGATCGAGCAGGCGCTGCAGGGCGTGCGCCAGGTGCTGGTGGTCGAGTTGAACCACGGCGGGCAGCTGCTGCGCTACCTGCGCAGCCGCGTCGACCTGCCGGGCCGGCCGGCCGGGCTGCACCGGCCCGGGCCGCTGCCGTTCCGACCGGGCGAGCTGGCCGATGCCTTCGTAGCCTGGGCCGCAGCGCACCAGCGGCGCGCGCAGGAGGCGACCGCGTGAGGCGCGGCCGCGGCGCAGCGGCCCGGCCGGGCCGGGCGCCGCAGCGCGTCCACCCTGCACAGGAGTCAAGATGAACGACATGACCCAACAGGCCGAATTCACCGCGGCCGACTACAAGAGCGACTACAAGCCGGTGTGGTGCCCGGGCTGCGGCGACTACACCGTGCTCAACTCGGTGACCAAGGCGCTGGCGACGCTGCAGCTGCCGCCGCACGAGGTCGCAGTGATCTCGGGCATCGGCTGCAGCTCGCGCATCCCGGCCTACACCGCGTGCTACGGCTTCCACGGCGTGCATGGGCGCGCGCTGGCCGCGGGCACCGGGCTGAAGGTCGCGCGGCCGGACCTGACGGTGATCGTTGCCGGCGGCGACGGCGACGGCTACTCGATCGGCGGCAACCACTTCCTGCACGCCTGCCGGCGCAACGTGGACCTGACCTACATCGTGATGGACAACCACGTGTACGGCATGACCAAGGGCCAGCCCAGCCCGACCACCGAGCCCGACTGGGACAACAAGCTGTCGCCCGGCGGCACCCGGATCCGCTCGTTCCACCCGATGGTGATCGCGCTGGCGGCCGGCGCCAACTTCATCGCCCGCGCCTTCTCCGGCGACCCCAACGGCACCGCGGCGACGATCGCGCAGGCGATCCGCCACCCGGGCTTCTCCTTCGTCGAGATCCTGAGCCCCTGCGTGACCTTCCGCCCCGAGCAGCGCGGCTGGAAGGAGATGGTGCACGCGGCGCCGGTGGCCGAGACCGGCGACGCCGCACGGGCGGCGCGCCGGCTGATGAGCGACGACGGCTTCAACGTCGGCGTGCTCTACGCCGGCTCGCGCACGCCATACACGCCCGCGGCCGCGGAGCGGGTCGGGCTCGAGCAACTCGAGGCGGAGTTCGCGCTGTGAACCAATCGAATCCCCCCCAGACGATCGACGCGCTGATGGCGCAGGCGCTGCAGATGGAGCGCGAGGCCGTGGCCCGCTACACCGAGCTGGCCGAGATGATGGACACCCACAACAACGTCGAGGTCGCGGCGCTGTTCCGCAAGATGGCCGAAATCGAGGGCCACCACGTCGAGCAGATCCTGGCCGACATGGGCTGGGCCGGCGACACGGTCACGCCGCGCGAGCCGGGTGCCTGGTCCACGCCGGAGCCGCCGGAGTCGGTGCCGATCGAGGAGATGCACTACCTGATGCACCCGTGGCACGCGCTGCAGCTGGCGCTGGCCGCCGAGCAGCGGGCAGTCGACTTCTTCGACGGCCTGGTGCGCAGCGCGCCGACCGAGACGGTGCGCAAGGCGGCCGCCGAGATGCGCGACGAGGAGCGCGAGCACGTCGAGCTGGTGCGCGGCTGGCTCGAGCGCACGCCCAAGCCCGACGCCGACTGGGCGGTCGACCCGGATCCGGCGCGCTACTCCGATTGATCGACCAAGCCAACAACCACGCAACGAGGAAGGGGAACGAACATGCGCACGCTGCTGCCCGAGGGCTGGAAGGCGCCGATCGGCTACGCCAACGGGGTCGAGGTCGACGCCGGCCGAATCGTGTTCCTGGCCGGCCAGGTTGGCTGGAACGCCCAGCAGGTGTTCGAGTCGGACAACATCGTGCCGCAGTTCGAGCAGGCCCTGAAGAACATCGTCGAGGTGCTCGCGCAGGCCGGCGGCAAGCCCGAGCACATCTGCCGGATGACCGCGTTCTGCATCGACCGCGACGGCTACCTCGCGTCGCGGCGCGAGCTGGGCGCGATCTGGCGCCGCGTGATCGGTCCGCACTATCCGGCGATGAGCATGATCTTCGTCGCCGACCTGCTGGATCACCCGGCGAAGATCGAGCTCGAGGCGACCGCCGTCCTGCCGCGCTGACCGCGCGCGCCGGGCCGCCGGCGCGCATGACCCCGCCGATCGGCCCGCCTCAGCGCGCGGCGTCGTCGCGTGTGTCGTCGTCGCAGCGCAGGTGCTCGCGGTGGCCGAAGCCGAGCCGGTTGTCGATCAGGTGGATGTCGCTGGGCACGAGCTCGTACCAGCGGATCCGCTCGAACGCGCGCAGGATCGCCTCGGGCGCGCCGCCACCGGCACGGGCGAGCGGATAGCGCTGCGCGTAGCACTCGCGCACCGCGGCCAGTTCGGCCGGCGCCACCGGCTGCACCCGACCGGCGATCTGCAGCCCGCGGATCGACGGCCAGTCGGCGTAGTCGTGCTGGATCGTCGCCGCCACCTGCGGCGAGCGCTCCAGCTGGCGCGCGTGGCGCGAGTGCGGCGACGACACGAAGCTCAGCCGCAGCCCCTGCGCCGCGTAGAACACCGCCGCCGCCCACGGGCCGTCGTCGCCGTGACTGGCCAGCGTCATCACGTGGTGCTCGGCCAGCAGCGCGAGCACGCGCGCGCGCAGCGCGGCGCTCACCGCTGCACGGTCGGCGCCGGGCGCCGGCTGCCCTGGACGGAGGGGTCGGCGGCAGTCGTGGCGGTGCCGCCCGCCAGCCGCAGCGCTGCGGGTGCCGCTTCCGACTGGGGCTGCGCGGCGGCGTCACGCTGCGCGTCGATCCGCTTGAGCCGGTAGGCCAGCTGCGGCCGGGTGATGCCCAGCAGCCGCGCGGCCGACGCGAGGTTGCCGCCGGCCTTGGCGACCGCGGCGCGCAGCAGCATCGCCTCCAGCGCGTCGAGCGAGCAGCTGCCGTTGAGCACCTGCTCGCACAGCTCGCTGCCGGCGGCCCAGCGCCGGTCGCTCAGCGAGCCGTCGGCGCCGAGGCCGAGTTCGTCGCTCGCCGGCGCGCCCGGCAGGAACAGCTGGCTCGCCTCGACCCGGCTGCCCGACGGCGCCAGGATCACGCAGCGCTCGATTACGTTCTGCAGTTCGCGCACGTTGCCCGGCCACGGGTAGGACAGCAGCGCGCGCTTGGCCTTGTCGGTGAAGCCGCGCAGCCGCTTGCCGTTGCGCGCCGCGGCGACCTCGAGGAAGGCCTTGGCCAGCGGCGACACGTCCTCCTTGCGCTCGCGCAGCGGCGGGATGTGCACCTGGTAGGCGTTGAGCCGGTAGTACAGGTCCAGCCGGAAGCGGCCGTCCTGCACGCGGCGCAGCAGGTCGGCGTTGGTCGCCGCGACCACGCGCACGTCGACCTTGCGCGGGCGGCTGTCGCCCAGGCGCTCGATCTCGTGCTCCTGCAGCACGCGCAGCAGCTTGGCCTGCGCCGGCAGTGGCAGGTCGCCGATCTCGTCGAGGAACAGCGTGCCGCCGCCGGCGCGCTCGAAGCGGCCCGGGCGCGAGCTGTGCGCGCCGGTGTAGGCGCCCTTCTCGACGCCGAACAGCTCGGACTCGAGCAGCTCTTGCGGGATCGCCGCGCAGTTGACCGCGATGAAGGGCTCGCTGCGGCGCGGGCTCATCTCGTGCAGGCTGCGCGCAAACACCTCCTTGCCGACGCCGGTCTCGCCCAGCAGCAGCACCGGGATGCGGCTGTCGGCGGCCTGCCGCAGCAGCCCGTAGGCCTGACGGAAGCCGGGCGAGCTGCCGATCATGTGCGCCGGCTGCCCGTCCTTCGCGCCGATCGACGAGCGCAGCTGCGTGACCTGGGTCTGCAGCTCGAACAGCTGGTCGGCGATCGACTCGGGGTTGTAGTAGCCGAGCTGCTCCTCGGCGTCGTCCCAGGCGGCTACCGGCCGGCCGATGATCCGGCAGTTGGCCGCGCCGGCGCCGGTGCACTCGACTTCCTTGTAGAGGATGCGCTGGCCCATGAAGGCCGAGGTGTAGCCCGACGCGTAGCCGATCTGGGTCCAGCACACCGGCTCGTGGTGGATGCCGAACAGCTGCCGGTGCCACTGCCCCTCCCACGAGTTCTCCCACAGGAACTCGCCGTGGAAGTGGCCGGCAGCGCGGTCCAGCTCGACCCGGATCGGCGTGACCCGCACGATGCCCTCGAGGGTGTGCAGCCGCGGCCCGGTCATGAAGGCCTCGAGGTCGTCGGCGCCGCCCGCGTGCTGCCGCGCCAGTTCGGCGTCGCGCACCCCCGACGCGTAGCCCATGCGCGTGAGCAGCCCGCGCGCGCGCTGCAGGCCCAGGCTGTCGATCAGCTCCTTGCGCAGCAGCGCCTGCGCCTCCGCGTGCACCAGCAGCATCCGGTTCTCGTGCAGCCAGATCTGGCCGGTTTCGGCGCAGAAGTGGATCTGGGTGCGGACCTCGTCGAACGGGTTCGACGCCGGGCCCGCGGCGCGTGCCACCTTGGACATCTGTTGCCTCCTTATAGGCGCGTGGCTCGTCTTCATCAAATGGTGAAGCGTTGCCGCGCCTGTGGCCGACGAATCCGCGCTTGTGGGCGGAGCTTGCGCGGCCGCAATTGATCATTTCGTCAAAACAGGGCCGAGGATGCGCCCGGTTCGATGAATTGGTCAACTGACCTGACGCAAGCCCACGCGCGTTCGCATCGACCCGCGGCGGCGACCCTCGGGACAAACCCTGGAACGGCGATCGATTCGGGCCGCGACGGCGCCGAAACGTGCCCGCGCGGACGACGCGCCGAATGGCTGGCATGGTGCTTGCACCCCCGTGGCCTGCGAACGCCATCGCGGCGCAATCACGCAACCGGGGGCTCGCAAGCCTCGAACGACCGAAGGAGACGAGAGATGTCTTTCCCCGACCCGCATGAAGTCAAAGCTGCCACGCTGCCCGGCACCGAGGGCTGGGAGCGCATGTACCCGTACCAGTACCAGTTCGTGACCGACGACCCGGAGCGCAACCGCTACGAGAAGAGCATGTTCTGGTTCTACGACGGCCTGCACTACCCGGAGCCGCTGTACCCGTTCGACACGATCTGGGACGAAGCCTGGTACCTGGCGCTGTCGCAGTTCAACAACCGGATCTTCATGATCCCGCCGGTGCGCGGCGTCGACCACCGGATGATCAACGGCTACGTCTACATCTCGCCGGTGCCGGTGACCAACCCCGACGAGATCGGCAGCCGGGTGCCGCACTTCATGGAGCGCGCCGGCCACTACTACAAGAACTGGGACCAGCTCGAGGCCAAGTGGAAGCTGAAGATGGAGGCCACCATCCGCGAGCTCGAGGCGCTGGAGTTGCCGCGCCTGGGCGAGATGGAAGAGCTGAAGGTGATCACCGACGCGATCGGCGAGTCCAAGGGCTACCACCTGCTGAAGGCCTACGACGACCTGATCAACCTCGGCATCAAGTGCTGGCAGTACCACTTCGAGTTC
>CAZKCJ010000113.1:0-870 GCA_964550885.1 uncultured Rubrivivax sp.
TCGTGCGCCCGGTCTACGGCCAGCACCTGAAGCAGATCCTGATCACGATGGGCGGGATGATCGTCGGCGAGGAGCTGATCAAGCTGATCTGGGGCCCGCTGCAGATTCCGCTGCCGCTGCCGCCGACGCTGCGCGGCTCGTTCGTGATCGGCGACGCGTCGATCGAGAAGTACCGCGTGCTCGCGGTGGCGATCGGGCTGCTCGTGTTCGTGCTGCTGCTGTGGGCGCTGAACCGGACCAAGGTCGGCCTGCTGATCCGCGCCGGCGTGCAGGACCGCGAGATGGTCGAGAGCCTGGGCTACCGCATCCGGCGGCTGTTCGTCGGCGTGTTCGTCGCCGGCAGCGCGCTCGCCGGGCTGGGCGGCGTGATGTGGGGGCTGTACCAGCAGGCGGTGGTGCCGCAGATCGGCGCGCAGGTGAACATCCTGATCTTCATCGTGATCATCATCGGCGGCCTGGGCTCGACGCTGGGCTGCTTCGTCGGCGCGCTGCTGGTCGGCCTGATGGCCAACTACACCGGCTTCCTCGCGCCGAAGGTCGCACTGTTCTCCAACATCGGCCTGATGGTCGCGATCCTGCTGTGGCGGCCGCAGGGGCTGTATCCGGTGACGAACCGGTGAGCGCAATGAAGCTGCATCAGCCGCACCGAAGCGCTCGCGCGTTGCCGCGGAATGCGGGCGAGGATGCCCAGGCGCAAACGCGGGCGCGTGTACGGGCGCGGGCGCAGGCGCGGGCGCGGGCGCGGGCGCGGGCGCGGGCGTGTGCATGGGCACGCGCATGGGCAGGTGCAGGTGCAGGTGCAAGCGCAGGCGCAGGCGCAGGCGCAGGCGCAGGCGCAGGCGCACAGACGCGGCTACTGGACCAGGGCCG
>CAZKCJ010000113.1:880-8631 GCA_964550885.1 uncultured Rubrivivax sp.
GCAAAGCCGGCGCGGGGGTGGCCGGCTGCGTTCAGCCAAATTCTTATTCACTCCGGCGGCCACCCCCGCACCGGCTTTGAACGGGCAGCGTGGTCTGCGACGCCACGAAGACACGCGCGAAGGCCTGCGTGCTTGCGGCCGTGGCGGTGCACCGGCCGGGCCGACGATGGGGAGGCCAACGCAGCGAATAAGAATTTGGCTGAGCGGAGTTGGCCTCCCCATCGTCGGCCCCGTGCGGCACTCGGTGTCCGATCGGCAACGCGGCGCGACAAAGGACGGTCGATGCTGAACCGCCTGCTCTCGCACGACCACCCGCGCAGCCGCATCCTCGCGCTCGCGCTGATCGCGATCGCGATCGCGCTCGCCTTCGCGCCCTTCCTGTTCCCCGGCAGCAAGGCGCTGGGCGTGGCCGCGAAGATGCTGGTGTTCATCCTGCTGGTGGCGAGCTACGACCTGCTGCTCGGCTACACCGGCATCGTCAGCTTCGCGCACACGATGTTCTTCGGCATCGGCGCCTACGGCATCGCGATCGCCAGCACCCGCCTCGGCGAGGGCTTCGTCGCGGTGTTCGTCGGGCTCGCCGCCGCGCTCGCGCTGTCGCTCGTGCTGTCGCTGGTGATCGGGCTGTTCAGCCTGCGCGTCAAGGCGATCTTCTACGCGATGATCACGCTCGCGGTGGCCGCCGCGTTCCAGACGCTGGCCTCGCAGCTCAGCGACCTCACCGGCGGCGAGGACGGGCTGACCTTCCGCAACCCCGAGTTCTTCAGCCCGTCGTTCGAGCCCTTCGAGACCGAGTTCCTCGGGCTGCTGGTCGACGGCAAGGTGTTCTCGTACTACCTGCTGTTCGTCGTCGTCGCGCTGCTGTTCCTGCTGCTGCTGCGCATCGTCAACTCGCCCTTCGGCCGGGTGCTGCAGGCAATCCGCGAGAACGACTTCCGCGCCGAGGCGATCGGCTACCGCACCGTCGTCTACCGCACGCTGTCCAACGTGCTGTCGGCGCTGTTCGCCACCGTCGCCGGCGCTCTGCTGGCGATCTGGCTGCGCTACACCGGGCCGGACACCACGCTGTCCTTCGAGATCATGCTCGACATCCTGCTGATCGTCGTCATCGGCGGCATGGGCACGATGTACGGCGCGATCGTCGGCGCGGTGCTGTTCATGCTCGCGCAGAACTACCTGCAGGACCTGCTGCGCCTTGCCGGTGGGGCCTTCGACGGCGTGCCGGTGCTCAGCGCGCTGGTGTCGGCCGACCGCTGGCTGCTCTGGCTGGGCGTGCTGTTCGTGCTGTCGGTCTACCACTTCCCGGCCGGCGTCGTCGGCCGGCTGCGCCTGGGCGCGCTGCGGAGGCGGGCGTGAGCGGCGGCGCGTCGCACTACCTCGGCTGCCTCGGCCGCGAGCTGCACTACACCGAGTGGGGCGCGCAGCACGAGCAGACGGTGCTCGCCTGGCATGGCCTCGCGCGCACCGGCCGCGACATGGACGACATCGCCGCCCACCTCGCGCAGCGCTGGCGCGTGATCTGCCCGGACACCATCGGCCGCGGCTTGAGCCAGTGGAGCCCGCTGCCCGACCAGGAGTACTGCCTGGCCTTCTACGCGCAGCTGGCGACCGCGCTGGTCGACCAGCTCGGCATCGAGCAGCTGCACTGGCTGGGCACCTCGATGGGCGGCGCGATCGGCTGCAGGGCCGCGGCCGGCCCGCTGCGCGGGCGCATCCGCCGGCTGGTGCTCAACGACATCGGCCCGCAGCTGGCGCCGGCCGCGGTCGAGCGCATCCGCACCTACGCCGGGCGGCCGCCCGCGTTCGCGACCGTGACCGAGCTCGAGCAGTACTTCCGCACGATCTACGAACCCTTCGGTGCGCTGACCGACGCGCAGTGGCGGCGGTTGACCGAGACCTCGACCCGACGCCTGCCCGACGGCCGCGTGACCCCGCACTACGACCCGGCGATGGTGCGGCAGTTCGTCAACTACCCGGACGACTACACCCAGTGGGACGCGTGGGACAGCCTGGACCTGCCGGTGCTGTGCCTGCGCGGCGAGCGCTCCGACCTGCTGCCGCCCGAGGTCGCCGAGGCGATGCGCAACCGCGGCCCGCGCGCGCTGGTGGTGCAGATCGCCGGCTGCGGCCACGCGCCGGCGCTGAACACGCCCGAGCAGTACGCGCTGATCGAGCGCTTCCTCGCGGCCTGAACTGCAGGCGGCGCAGTCGGGGTCGCGCGCCCTGCGGCGTCGCCGCGCCGTGGGGCCGCCTTCAGCCCAGCTTCAGCAGCCGCTTCGCGTTCTCCTTCAGGATCAGCGGCCGCACCGCGTCCTTGAAGCCGGCCTGCGCGAAGTCGGCCATCCAGCGCTCCGGCGTGATCAGCGGGAAGTCGCTGCCGAACAGCATCCGGTCCTTCAGCAGCGTGTTCGCGTACTGCACCAGCGACGGCGCGAAGTACTTCGGGCTCCAGCCCGACAGGTCGATCCAGATGTTCGGCTTGTGCAGCGCCAGCGACAGCGCCTCGTCCTGCCACGGCCAGCTCGGATGGGCGATCACGATCTCGATGTCGGGCCAGTTCAGCGCCACGTCCTCGAGCAGCATCGGGTTGCTGTTCTGCAGCCGCAGGCCGCCACCGCAGCGCATCCCCGAGCCGATGCCCGAGTGTCCGCTGTGGAAGATCGCCGGCAGCTTGTACTCGGCAATCACGTCGTAGATCGGCCAGGCGATCCGGTCGTAGGGCAGGAAGCCCTGCACCGTCGGGTGGAACTTGAAGCCGCGGATGCCTTCCTCCTCGACCAGCCGCCGCGCCTCGCGCGCGCCCATCCTGCCCTTGTGCGGGTCGATCGAGCCGAACGCGACCATGATGTCGGCGTTGGCGCGCGCGGCCTCGGCGACCTCCTCGTTGGGGATGCGGCGCCGGCCGAGCTGGGCTTCGGCGTCCACGGTGAACATCACCAGCCCGATCTTGCGCTCGCGGTAGTAGGCGATCGTCTCCGCGATCGTCGGCCGGCGGTTCGAGCCGAAGTAGCGGTCGGCGGCGCGGTCGTACTCCTCGCCGTAGGCGTCGAACGGGTTGCGGCACGACACCTCAGCGTGGGTGTGGGTGTCGATCGCGATCAGGTCCTGGGTGTTCATCGGGTTGGGGCTCCTCGTCCGCCGCTGCACCACCGCCCAGATGCTTCAACCGATGAAGCAGCTGCGCAGGCGGCGAAACGGCCCCGACTCTAGCCTGCCGACCGGCGGCTGCCAAGCCCCGGCGGTGGCCGATTGACGGGAACTGAACGGATCGCGCGGACACCGCGGCGGCCGCCCGCAGCCCCAGGTTTTCCCTATACCCCGCTGCGCCATTTAGTTAAATAATAGAAGTATGTCCTGCCGATCGTGCGTTCCGTGACGACCGCCGCCGAGCCTGCGCCGGCGCCGGTCGCGGCTGCCCGGTACCGCGCGCTGCCGGTCGGCGGGTCGCTCGCCGCCACCTTCAGCCGCCGCGACGACGGCAGCCTGCTCGTGCAGTCGACCGAAGCGCTGCACGCGTACCCCGAGCGCCTGACCGATCGGCTGCTGCACTGGGCCGAGGTGACGCCCGAGCGCAGCTTCGCCGCGCGCCGCGGCGCCGACGGCCAGTGGCGGCGGCTGAGCTACGCGCAGGCGCTGCAGCAGGCGCGGGCGATCGCGCAGGCGCTGCTCGACCTCGGCCTGTCGGCCGAGCGGCCGCTGGCGATCCTGTCCGGCAACGATCTCGAGCACCTGCTGCTCGCGCTCGGTGCGATGCTCGCCGGCGTCGCCCACGCGCCGATCTCGCCGGCGTACTCGACGCTGTCGCAGGACTTCGGGCGGCTGCGCCACGCGGTCGAGCTGCTCACCCCGGGCCTGGTGTTCGCATCTTCCGCGCAGGCCTACGGCCGCGCGATCGAGGCGGCGGTGCCGCCGGAGGTGCCGGTGCTGCTGACCGAAGGCGCGATCGCCGGCCGCGCCTGCCGATCGTTCGCGCAGTTGCTGCAGACCACGCCCGGGCCGGCGGTCGACGCCGCGCTGGCCGCGGTCGGGCCGGACACGATCGTCAAGTTCCTGTTCACCTCGGGCTCGACCAGGCTGCCGAAGGCGGTGATCACCACCCAGCGGATGCTGTGCGCGAACCAGCAGCAGCTGCTGCAGTGCTTCCCGGGCATGGCCGACGAGCCGCCGGTGCTGGTCGACTGGCTGCCGTGGAACCACACCTTCGGCGGCAGCCACAACGTCGGCCTGGTGCTCTACAACGGCGGCACGCTGTACATCGACGACGGCCGGCCGACGCCGGCGCTGATCGGCCAGACGCTGCGCAACCTGCGCGAGATCGCGCCGACGATCTACTTCAACGTGCCCAAGGGCTTCGAGGAGATCGCGCTGGCGATGCGCGCCGACGACGCGCTGCGCCGGATGCTCTTCAGCCGCGTGCGCATGTTCTTCTTCGCCGGTGCGGGCCTGGCGCAGCCGGTGTGGGACCTGCTCGACGAGCTCGCGGTCGCCACCTGCGGCGAGCGCATCCGGATGCTGACCGGGCTGGGCATGACCGAGACCGCGCCCTTCGCGATCTGCGCGAACGCGCACGCGGTGCGCTCCGGCCACCTCGGCCTGCCGGCGCCCGGGATGGAGCTGAAGCTGGTGCCGGTCGACGGCAAGACCGAGGTGCGCTACCGCGGCCCGAACCTGACGCCCGGCTACTGGCGCGCGCCCGCGCAGACCGCCGCGGCCTTCGACGACGAGGGTTTCTTCTGTAGCGGCGACGCGGTGCGCTTCATCGATCCGCAGCGACCCGAACTGGGCCTGGCCTTCGACGGCCGCACCGCCGAGGACTTCAAGCTCGCCACCGGCACCTTCGTGTCGGTCGGCCCCTTGCGCGCGCGCATCGTCGCCGCCGGCGACCCGTACCTGCTCGACGCGGTGATCACCGGGCTCGACCGCAACGAGGTCGGCGTGCTGCTGCTCCCGCGCATCGAGGCCTGCCGCACGCTGGCCGAGCTGCCGGCGTCGGCGCCGGTCGCCGCGGTGCTGGCCGCGCCCGCGGTGCAGCAGATGTTCCAGCAACTGGTCGACGGGCAGTGGGCCGCCGGCTCCGGCAGTGCGTCGCGGGTTGCGCGCGCGCTGGTGCTGGCCGAGCCGCCCGACATCGACCGCGGCGAGATCACCGACAAGGGCTCGATCAACCAGCGCGCGGTGCTCGCACAGCGCGCCGCGCAGGTCGAGCAGCTGTACGCCGGCGCTGCCGGCGTGCTGCTGCCCCGGCGCTGACCCCGTTTCCACTCCAACCATCCCCACCCCAGCTGCCCATGGCCGAGATCGCCACCATCCACCTCGACGGCGACGTCGCCGTCGTCACCCTCGATGCCCCGCCGGTCAACGCGATGACCCGCGAGCTGCGCGCCGGCCTGAAGGCCGCGTTCGAGTCGCTGCGCGCGCGCAGCGACCACCGCGCGGTGGTGCTGATCTGCGCCGGCCGCACCTTCCTGTCGGGCGGCGACATGCGCGAGTTCGACACCGGCGTGCAGGAGCCCGGCTACCACGAGCTGCTGCGGCTGCTGGAGGACACGCCGGTGCCGGTGGTCGCGGCGATCCACGGCAGCGCGATGGGCGGCGGCGTCGAGACCGCGATCGCCTGCCACTACCGGGTCGCGCTCGACAGCGCGCGCCTGGGCCTGCCCGAGATCACGCTGGGCATCATCCCCGGCGCCGGCGGCACGCAGCGCATGCCGCGGCTGATCGGGCTGGAGCCGGCGCTGGACATGATGCTCGGCGGCAAGCCGCTGACCGCGGCGCAGGCGAAGGCGCTCGGCCTGGTCGACGAGCTCGTGTCCGGCGAGCTGCTGCCGGGTGCGCTCGCGTTCGCGCGCGGCCTGATCGCGCGCGGCGTCGGGCCGCGGCGCACGCGCGAGCTGCCGGTCGCCGGCGCCGAGCGGGCCGACGAGGTGATCGCCGCGCGCCGCGCGCAGGCGGCGCGCACGATGCGCAACCGCACCACGCCGGGCATGCTGCTCGACGCGGTATCGGCGGCGGTCGAGCGGCCGTTCGACGACGGCATCCGCTACGAGCGCGAGCTGTCGCTGGTGGCCGAGAAGTCGGTCGAGGGCCGCGCGCTGCGCCACCTGTTCTTCGCCGAGCGCGAGCTGCGCCGGATCCCCGGCATCGGCCCCGAGGTGCGCGGGCGGCCGGTGGCCGCGGCCGGCATCGTCGGCGCCGGCACGATGGGCGGCGGCATCGCGATGTGCTTCGCGAACGCCGGCATCCCGGTGACGATCGTCGACACCACCCAGGAGGCGCTGGACCGCGGCTTCGCGACGATCCGCAAGAACTACGAGCGCTCGGTGCAGCGCGGCAGCCTGCGGCCCGAGCTGATGGCGCAGCGGCTGGCGCTGATCCGCGGCTCGCTCGCGTACGCGGACCTGGGCGAAGCCGACGTGATCGTCGAGGCGGTGTTCGAGAACCTCGCGCTGAAGAAGCAGATCTTCGCGCGGCTGGACGAGGTCGCCAAGCCGGGCGCGGTGCTCGGCACCAACACCTCGACGCTGGACATCGACGAGATCGCCGCGGTCACCCGGCGGCCGCAGGCGGTGCTCGGGCTGCACTTCTTCAGCCCGGCCAACGTGATGCAGCTGCTCGAGATCGTGCGCGCGTCGGCGACCGCACCCGAGGTGCTGGTCACCGCGCTCGACCTGGCGAAGACGATCCGCAAGACCGGCGTGGTCGCGCGCGTGTGCTACGGCTTCATCGGCAACCGGATGATGGACCCGTACGGGCGCGAGGCCGAGCGCTGCGTGCTCGAGGGCGCGACGCCCGCCGAGGTCGACGGCGCGCTGGAGGACTTCGGCATGGCGATGGGCATCCTCGCCGTCTACGACCTGGCCGGCGTCGACATCGGCTACCTGACGCGCAAGGAGCGCGCGCACCTGCTGCCCGACGATCCGAGCTTCTACCGCCCGACCGCGCTGCTGACCGAGCGCGGCTGGCTCGGCCAGAAGACCGGCCGCGGCTACTACCGCTACGACTCGCCCGAGCGCAAGCGCACGCCCGACCCCGGGGCGATCGCGATGTTCCGCGCCGAGGCCGAGCGGCTGGGCGTGCCGCAGCGGCGGCCGGCGCCGCAGGAGATCGTCGAGCGCTGCCTGTACGCGATGATCAACGAGGGCGCGCGCATCCTCGAGGAGGGGATCGCGCTGCGCGCCAGCGACATCGACACCGTCTACTGCGCCGGCTACGGCTTCCCGCGCTACCGCGGCGGGCCGATGTTCTACGCCGACACGGTCGGGCTGGACGTGATCCTCGAGCGCATCCAGGCCTTCCAGCGCGAGCTCGACCCGCAGTACTGGCAGCCGAGCGCGCTGCTGCTGCAGCTGGCGCGCGAGGGCCGCAGCTTCGCGCAGTGGCAGGCCGCGCAGCCGCGCTGATGCCCGCGGCCGACCGCACCGAACCGCTGGACCGAAAGCCGGAAGCTGCCGATGCGCTGCGCGCGCCGAACCCGCCGGGACGGCCCCGGCACGCGCACCGCACCGACTGATCTGCGCGACCCGATCACCCCATCCGGGCCGCGCCGCCCGCAACCTCCGGCCGCACTGTCCGCGGAGCCCGGAACGACCCACCCCAGGAGCCAAGCCATGAACCTGCTGAAGCGCATCCTCGCCGCCGCCGCGGCGCTGCTCGTCGCCGCGCCGCCCGCGCTGGCCGACGTCAACATCGGCATCAGCCTGTCGCTGACCGGCCCCGGCTCGGGGCTGGGCATCCCGATGCAGAACTACTAC
>CAZKCJ010000114.1:0-8538 GCA_964550885.1 uncultured Rubrivivax sp.
CGCAGCTCAGGATGCGTCGCCTCGGTGGCCACGCGCTGCAGCCGCAGCGCGGGCGCGCGCCGCGAACGCCGCAGTCGACGCGCAGGCCGTCCCCCGTGCCACGGCCGGGACGAGGCCGCGCGGAGGCCGCCGATGACCCTGCCGCGCGGCTCGCGGCAGCTGCTGTTGCCGGTCAACCCGCTGTTCATCGGGCTGACGCTGCTGGCCGCGCTCGGCCTGAACATGCTGCCGCTCGGGCGCCATCCGGCACTGCCCGACCTGCTGGCGGTGGTGCTGGTGTTCTGGAACGTGCACCAGCCGCGGCGGGTGGGCGTCGGCGTGGCCTTCGTGTTCGGCCTGCTGATGGACGTGCACGCCGGCGCGCTGCTGGGCCAGCACGCGCTGGCCTACACGCTGCTGAGCTACAGCGCGATCAGCATCCACCGCCGGCTGCTGTGGTTCGGCCTGGCCGAGCAGGCACTGCAGGTGCTGCCGCTGTTCCTGGCCGCGCACGGGGTTTCGTTGATCGTGCGCATGCTCGGCGGCGGCATGTTCCCGGGCTGGGAACTGCTGCTCGCGCCGCTCGTCGAAGCAATGCTGTGGCCGCTGGTGACCGCGCTGCTGCTCGCGCCGCAGCGGCGCGCGCCCGATCCGGACCTGAACCGGCCGCTGTGAACGCGAACGCGATGCCGCCGCCCATGCCACGCCCGACCACGCGCCCGAGCGCCGCGCTGCCCGCGATGGATGGGCGCCGGCCGGCTGCTGGGCGCCGCGGGAGCTCCGGTCCAAGCGCGGGGTGCCGCCCCGCAGCGTGCCGATGACCGAGCTGAAGAACCTGCGCAGCGAGCTCGACCGCTTCCGCCTGCGGCTGGCGGTGGCGACGGCGGCGGTGCTGCTCGCCTTCGGGCTGCTCGGGGCCCGGCTGGCGGTGCTTCAGGTGCTGCGCCACGAGGACCTGGCGGCGCAGGCCGAAGCCAACCGCACCGCGGTCGTGCCGATCGTGCCGAACCGCGGCCGCATCCTCGACCGCAACGGGGTCGTGCTAGCGACCAACTACTCGGCCTTCACGCTGGAGATCGCGCCGTCCAAGGTCGACGACCTCGACGCGACGATCGACGCGCTGGCCGAGGTGATCGAGATCCAGCCGCGCGACCGCAAGCGCCTGCACCGCCTGCTCGAGGACGACAAGGGCTTCGACACGGTGCCGATCCGCACCAAGCTCAGCGACGAGGAGGTCGCGCGCTTCAGCGCGCAGCGCTTCCGCTTCCCCGGCGTCGAGGTCAAGGCGCGGCTGTTCCGCTCGTATCCGCTGGGCGAGACCGGCAGCCACCTGCTGGGCTACATCGGTCGCATCAATCAGGCCGAGAAGACGGCGATGGAGGACTGGCCGGACGAGCGGCTGGCCAACTACAAGGGCACCGAGTACATCGGCAAGCTCGGCCTGGAGCAGAGCTACGAAGCCGAGCTGCACGGCCAGACCGGCTTCGAGCTGGTCGAGACCAGCGCCGGCGGGCGGGCGCTGCGGCGGCTGTCGAGCCACGCGCCGACCCCGGGCAACACGCTGGTGCTGTCGATCGATGTGCGGCTGCAGGCGCTGGTCGAGGAGCTGTTCGGCGACCGGCGCGGCGCACTGGTGGCGATCGACCCGCGCTCGGGCGAGGTGCTGGCCTTCGTCAGCAAGCCGACCTTCGACCCGAACCTGTTCGTCGACGGCATCGACGTCGACAGCTGGCGCGAGCTGAACGAGTCGATCGACAAGCCGCTGCTGAACCGCGCGCTGCGCGGTACCTACCCGCCGGGCTCGACCTTCAAGCCCTTCATGGCGATCGCGGCGCTGGAAAGCGGCAAGCGCGCGCCCGGCGCGATCATCCACGACGGCGGCACCTTCACCTTCGGCAACCACGTGTTCCGCAGCCACGGCGACCGCGGGCTCGGGCCGGTCGACATGTACCGCTCGATCGTCAAGTCGAGCAACGTCTACTACTACTCGCTGGCCAGCGAGATGGGCGTGGACCTGATGCACGAGCAGCTGTCGCCGTTCGGCTTCGGCCGCAGGACCGGCATCGACCTGCGCGGCGAGGTCAGCGGCGTGCTGCCCTCCACCGAGTGGAAGCGGCACTACTACAAGCGCCCCGAGCAGCAGCGCTGGTACGCCGGCGAGACGATCTCGCTGGGCATCGGCCAGGGCTACAACGCGTTCACGATGCTGCAGCTGGCCAACGCCACCGCCACGCTGGTGTCCGGCGGCCAGCGCCACCAGCCGCACCTGGTGCGTGCGATCGAGGACGTGCTCACCGGCGAGCGGCGCGCGGTCACCGGCGAGGCGCTGGCGCCGCTGGCGCTGCAGCCGGCGCACGTCGAGCTGATCCTGCGCGCGCTGTACGGCGTCACCCAGGAGGGCACCTCGGTGCGCTCGTTCGCGAACGCGCCCTACCGCTCCGGCGGCAAGACCGGCACCGCCCAGGCAGTGGGGATCAAGGCCAACCAGAAGTACGACGCCGCCAAGCTCGAGGAGCACAAGCGCGACCACTCGCTGTACATCGCCGCCGCGCCGCTGCCCGATCCGAGCGTGGTGCTGGCGGTGGTGGTCGAGAACGCCGGCTTCGGCTCGGGGGCGGCCGCGCCGATCGCGCGCCGGGTGTTCGACTTCCTGCTGCTCGGGCTGTACCCGAGCGCGGAGGACATCGCGCTGACCCGCCAGGGCAAGTCGACTGCGCCGGTCGGCGTGCAGCGCCGCGCTGCCGACGTGCCGCTGCCCGGCGAGACGCCGCCGGCCGATCGGGCGCTGCCGCCGGTGGCGGCCGAAGCCACCGGCCGGCCGGCCGCCGCCGCCGCTGCGGCGGCCCTGCCGCTGGTTCCGGTGGCCGACCGCCGCGCGGGCCCGCCCGCAACCACCGCGCGCCCGCGAGCGACGGCGAGCGCTGCCGCCGCTGCCTCCGTGCCGCAGCGACTGCGGCCATGAGCCCGCCCGGCCGCCCGAAGGGCTCATACCGGAGGGCGCAGCCCGAAGGTACTCCAGTGAGCCCGCCGGGCCGTTCCCAAGCGCTCATCCCGCAGCGCGCAGCGCGCAGGGTCGAGGCAGACGCGCCGGGCCGCTCCCAAGCGCTCGTCCCGCAGCGCACTGCGCGAGGGGTCTTCGCGTGAGCCTGCGCCCAGCGGCCGCCGACGGCGGTCTCGGCGCGCTGCCCGAACCGCGGGGCGCGGGCGCGGTGATCGCGCGGCCGCCGCTTTGGCAGCGGCTGCGGCCGGCCTTCAGCGGCTTCGACCCGTGGCTGGCGCTGGCGATCGTGCTGCTGGCCGCGCTCGGCCTGGTGACGATGTACTCGGCCGGCTTCGACCACGGCACCCGCTTCGTCGACCACGGCCGCAACATGCTGCTCGGGCTGGGCGTGCTGCTGTTGGTCGCGCAGGTGCCGCCGCAGCGGCTGGCGCGGCTGGCGCTGCCGCTGTACGCGCTCGGGCTGGCGCTGCTGGTGGCCACCGCGATCCCCGGGCTGGGGGTCAGCCGCAAGGGTGCGACCCGCTGGCTCGACCTGGGCGTGGTGATCCAGCCCAGCGAGATCATGAAGATCGCGATGCCGATGGCGCTGGCCTGGTGGTTCCAGCGCCGCGAGGGCGTGCTGCGCCTGGCCGACTTCCTGATCGCCGGCGCGCTGCTGCTGCTGCCGGTGCTGCTGATCGCGCGGCAGCCCGACCTGGGCACCGCGATCCTGGTGCTGGCCGCCGGCTTCTACGTGATCTTCTTCGCTGGGCTGTCGTGGCGGCTGCTCGTGCCGGCGGCGCTGCTCGCGGCCATCGTGGTCGCGGTGCTGATCCTCGGCGAGGCGGCGCTGTGCGCCGACGGCGTGCAGTGGCCGGTGCTGAAGGAGTACCAGCGCCAGCGCATCTGCACGCTGCTGGACCCGACCAAGGACCCGCTGGGCAAGGGCTTCCACATCATCCAGGGGATGATCGCGATCGGCTCGGGCGGCGTCTGGGGCAAGGGCTTCATGCAGGGCACGCAGACCCACCTGGAGTTCATCCCCGAGCGCACCACCGACTTCATCTTCGCCGCGTTCAGCGAGGAGTTCGGGCTGGTCGGCGTCGGCGCGCTGCTCGTGGGCTTCGCCTTCCTGATCCTGCGCGGGCTGTGGATCGCGTCCGAGGCGCCGACGGTGTTCACGCGGCTGCTCGCGGCGGCGGTGTCGATGAGCTTCTTCACCTACGCGTTCGTCAACGTCGGCATGGTCAGCGGCATCCTGCCGGTGGTCGGCGTGCCGCTGCCCTTCATCAGCTACGGCGGCACCGCGATGGTCACGCTGGGCCTGGGGTTGGGCATCCTGATGTCGGTGGCGCGCAGCCGCCGGCTGATGCCGAGCTGAACGCCGTCCGCGGCGACAATCCGCGCGCATCCGGCGCCGGCAGCACCCCCGGCGGTGCGGCGGCCGAGCGCCGCGCCGCCGGCTGCGCCCCGCGCCGGCGCTGACGCCTTGCTGCTTGCTGCGCCCACCCTGACCGCGTCCGCTGCGTCCGTCGCCGGGCTGGTGGCGGCGCTCGCGTTCGTCGCCAACGTGCAGGCCGGCGGCGTGGCGGCCGCGCCCGCGGCGGCCGCCGAGGTGCCCGCCGCCGCCGCGTCCGGCGCCGGCGGCACCGACCCGGCCGCCACGCCGGCAGCCGACGCAGCCGCGGGCGACGCTGCCGCCGCGCAGGCGCTGCAGTGGCACTACGGCTGGCGGATGTGGCACGGCCTGGAGATCGCCGCGTCCAAGCGCACCGGCATCGAGAGCTCGGTGGACGCGCTGCCGATCCTGAACCTGAAGGAAGTGAAGGTCGCCGGCACCGTCGGCGGGCGCATCGAGGTGGACGCCAGCGGCTACCACACGAACGGCAGCCTGGCCGGCTTCGACAGCGGCGTCGGGCTGCGCAGAGCGCGGCTGACGGCCAAGGGCAGCTCGATCCTCGGCGTCGGCTACGACTACCGGGTCGACCTCGGCTACGTGACCGGCAAGTTCACGGTCACGCAGGCCTACGTCGAGGTGCCGGGCGTGCGCTACCTGGGCACGGTGGCCGTCGGCCAGCTGACGCCGCCGGTGGGGCTGCAGCTGATTCGCAGCAGCTGGGACATCGCGTTCATGGAGCCGGCGGCGCCGCTGCAGGCGATCGCGCCGCCGTCGCAGCCCGGCGTGCAGGCGTCCGACACCTTCCTCGGAGGGCGCGGCACCTGGGCGCTAGGCCTGTTCGCGGGCGTCGGCGGCGGCGACTACGGCAGCGGCGCCAAGCGCTTCGGCAACCTGATGGGGCGCGCGACCTGGCTGGCGGTCGACGCCGCCGACAGCGAAGACCCGCGCGCGCGGCGCTACCTGCACCTGGGCGCGTCGGCGAACCTGCAGCAAGGCGCCAACGGCGAGCTGCGCTACCGCAGCCGGCCCGAGAGCTTCCTGGCGCCCTACGCGATCGACACCGGCGCGATCGAGGCCACGCGCGCGGCCACGCTCGGCGCCGAGCTGCTGTGGGCCGACGGCCCGTTCAGCGCGCAGGCGGAGCTGATCGCGTCGCGGATCGATGCCCGCGCCGGCGGCGCACTGCACTTCGCCGGCGCCTATGCGCTCACGAGCCTGGTGCTGACCGGCGAGAGCCGGCCCTACAACCGTTCGGCCGGCGTGCCCGGGCGGCTGGTGCCGCGGCGCAACTTCGGCTTCGGCCCGCACGCCGGCTGGGGCGCGCTCGAAGCCGCGGCGCGGGTGTCGTACACCGACCTCAGCGACGGTGCGGTCCACGGCGGCCGGCTGGCGATGCTGATGAGCTCGCTGAACTGGTACCTGAGGCCGCAGCTCAAGCTCATGCTCGAGCTCGGTGGCGGCCGGGTCAGCGGCGCGGCGACCGGCAACGGCAGCTTCCTGATCGGCCAGCTGCGCCTGGGCGTGTACTTCTACTGAACCCGCGCCGGAGCCGCGGCCGCGACTGGTGCGGCCTCGGCCGGCCGCGGCTGCACCGGGAAGCGCACGGTGATCAGCGTGCCGGGCCCGCCCCCCTGCGCGGCGGCCTGCGCGCGCGGGATCGCGTCGACGATGTCGATCTCGGCGCCGTGGTGCTGCACCACCTCGCGCGCGATCGCCAGGCCCAGCCCGCTGCCGTCGATCGCGGTGTCGGGCGAGCGGTAGAAGGGCTGGAAGACCAGCTCGCGCTCGTGTTCGGCGATCCCCGGGCCGGTGTCCTCGACCTGCAGCACCACCACCCGGCCGCGCGGCTCGGCGACCACGCGCGCGGTCACCGTGCCGCCCGCCGGCGTGTACTGCAGCGCGTTGTCGACCAGGTTGCGCACCAGCTCGCGCACCAGCACCGGCTGGCCGCTCAGCGGCGGATCCGCGTCGGGCTCCGGGCCTTCGTAGCCCAGGTCGATCTGCTTGTCCATCGCCCGGGGCACGAAGTCGTGCACGGTCTCGATCACGGTGCGCGCCAGGCTGAAGGGCTGCGGCTGCAGCGCCTGCTCGCGGTCCTCGGCGCGGGCCATCGCCAGCAGCTGGTTGACGGTGTGCGCGGCGCGCTGGCTGGAGCTGGCGATCTGCTCGAGCGAGGTCTTCAGCGCCGCCGGGTCGCTCGCCCCGGTCTCGATCGTGCGCGCGGCCAGCTCGGCCTGCATCCGCAGCCCGGCCAGCGGCGTCTTCAGCTGGTGCGCGGCGTCGGCGAGGAAGTGCTTCTGGGTGCTGATCGACTGGTCCAGCCGCCCGAGCAGGTCGTTGAACGCGCCCACCAGCGGCGCGACCTCGTCGGGCACGTCGCGGTCGTCGATCGGCGTCAGGTCGCTGCCGTCGCGGCCGCGGATCCGGCGCTGCAGCCGCGCGAGCGGCTTGATGCCGCGCGCCAGCGCCAGCCACACCAGCACCACCGCCACCGGCAGGATCACGAACTGCGGCAGGATCACGCCCTTGATGATCTCGTTGGCCAGCTGCGCGCGCCGGTCCAGCGTCTCGGCGACCTGGACCAGCACCGTGCCGCCGGCAGCGCTGACCGGCAGCCACAGGTACGCGACCCGCACCTCCTGGTCGTCGACCGCGTCGTCGCGCAGCTGCACCTCGCCGCCGGGCACCGGCTCGGTGGTGGGCGGCGGCAGCGCGGCGTCACCGGCCAGCAGCTCGCCGCCCGGGCCCCGCACCTGGTAGAAGACGTTCTCGGCCTCGTCGGCGCGCAGGAACTCCGCCGCCGATGCCGGCAGCGGCAGCGCCGCCGGGCGCGCCGCGCCGCCGGCGTGCACCTGCGCGGCCGCCTGGCGCGCGATCGTGCGCACCACCTGCGCGAGCTCGCGGTCGTAGGGCCCGTGCGCGATGTTCTGCGCGACCACGTAGGTCAGGATGATGCTCATCGGCCACAGCAGCAGCAGCGGCGCGAGCATCCAGTCGAGGATCTCGCCGAACAGCGAGTGCTGCTCGTGCTCGGAGCCGAAGACCGAAACCACGGCCGGTCGCGGCAGCTCAGGCGGCGGGCGTCACGGCTTCAGCCCGGGATCTTCTGCAGGCAGTAGCCCAGGCCGCGCACGGTGGCGATGCGGATCGGGCCCTGCTCGATCTTCTTGCGCAGCCGGTGGATGTAGACCTCGATCGCGTTGTTGCTGACCTCTTCGCCCCACTCGCACAGCCGCTCGACCAGCTGGTCCTTGCTGACCAAGCGGCCGGCGCGCTGCAGCAGCACTTCCAGCAGCGACAGCTCCCGTGCGGACAGCTCGATCATCTGGTCGTTGATGTAGGCCACGCGGCCGGTGGAGTCGAAGCTCAGCGGCCCGTGGCGGATGATCGTCGCCGCGCTGCCCAGCCCGCGGCGGGTCAGCGCGCGCACCCGCGCCTCCAGCTCCTGCAGCGAGAAGGGCTTGGCCATGTAGTCGTCGGCGCCCAGGTCCAGCCCCTTCACCCGCTGCTCGACGCTGTCGGCGGCGGTCAGGATCAGCACCGGCACGCTCGAGCCGCGCGCGCGCATGCGCCGCAGCACGTCCAGCCCGTGCATCTTCGGCAGACCCAGGTCGAGGATCACGCAGTCGAAGGCGTGGTCGGCCAGCGCCGCGTCGGCCTGCGGCCCGGTGGCCACGGGGTCGGTGGCGTAACCGGCCGCGCGCAGCGAGCGCAGCAAGCCGTCGGCCAGCACCTGATCGTCTTCGGCGATGAGGATGCGCATCGGTTGAGTCTCCTGAGCGGGCGCCGCCGGGCGCTGCGCGGCGAGCCGCCTGCGAAGCTCGATTCTAGGGATCGGCCGGCGCCGAAAGCTGTACAAACATCCAGTTTCCCGGATAATGCGAACATCCGAGGAGCACCACGATGGACGCAGCCGTGAAGACACCCAACCCCGCGAACACCGAGAAGGCCAAGGCGCTGCAGGCGGCGCTCGCGCAAATCGAAAAGCAGTTTGGCAAGGGCTCGATCATGCGGCTGGGCGACGGCGAGGTCGTGCACGACCTGCAGGTCGTGTCCACCGGCTCGCTCGGGCTGGACATCGCGCTGGGCGTGGGCGGCCTGCCGCGCGGCCGGGTGATCGAGATCTACGGCCCCGAGTCCTCGGGCAAGACCACGCTGACGCTGCAGGTGATCGCCGAGA
>CAZKCJ010000115.1:0-8502 GCA_964550885.1 uncultured Rubrivivax sp.
CCCGAAGGGCTCATACCGGAGGGCGCAGCCCGAAGGTACTCCAGTGAGCCCGCCGCGCCACCCCGAGCGCGAAGACCGCCGCGCGCCGCCCGCAGCTGCTGCAGCGGGTGCCGCACGGCTGCAGCGCAGACGCTCGTTCGCCGTCGCACGCGCGGCGAGCGGCGCCCAGGGGGCTGGATGAGCGAAGGCGCCAACCTCGAGATCATCGGCGGCATGGTGCCGCCGGGCGCGCGCGTGCTCGACCTGGGCTGCGGCCGCGGCGAGCTGCTCGCACATCTGCAGCGCACGCGCGGCTGCAGCGGCTACGGCATCGAGATCGACGACGCCAACGTGCTCGCCTGCGAGCAGCGCGGCGTCAGCGTGATCCAGCTGAACCTGGAGGAGGGGCTCGCGCTGTTCGAGGACGCGAGCTTCGACGTGGTGCTGCAGCTGGAGACGCTGCAGAACCTGCGCAACACCGAGGCGATGCTGCGCGAGACCGCGCGCGTCGGCCGCATCGGCATCGTCAGCTTCCCGAACTTCGCGCACTGGCCGAACCGGCTGCGCGTGCTCGCCGGGCGGATGCCGGTCACGCGCGCGCTGCCCTACGAGTGGTACGACACGCCGAACATCCGCGTCGGCACCTACGCCGACTTCGAGGTGCTGGCGCGCAAGCTCGGGCTGCGCCTGAGCGACGGCTTCGGGCTGCAGCAGGGCCGCGTGGTGCGCCGCTGGCCGAACCTGCGCGCCAGCGTCGCGGTGTTCCGCTTCGAGCGCGGCTGAGGCGGCGCGCGCCGCCGCTGCCCCCCGCCGTCATGGTCCCGCCGGCAGCGCGTCGGCCTCCCGGTGCGGCACGCTGTACGCTGCTGCGGGCCGCGACGCGCGGCCGGCTCGCGCTGTTGCTGGCGGGCGTCGCCGCGGCCGGCGCCGCCCTGGCCGAGCCGCCCGCCTTCGACGCCACGCTGCGCGAACGCATCGACGCCTTCGTCGAGGCCGAGCGCCGCGCTTCGGGCATTCCCGGCATCGCGCTCGCGATCGTCGACGCGCACGGCGTGCTGCACCAGCGCGGCTACGGTGACGACGGCCGCGGCCGGCCGATCGGCGCCGACACGCCGTTCCCGCTGGGCTCGCTGACCAAGTCGTTCACCGCGCTGCTGGTGCGGCAGGCGGTCGAGGCCGGCGCGCTCGACGCCGACGCGCCGGTGCAGCGATACCTGCGCTGGTTCCGCGTCGCCGACGCTGCCGCCGCGCGAAGGATCACGCTGCGGCAGCTGCTGAACCAGACCAGCGGCCTGCCGCGTGCGGCCGGCATGGCGCCGCTGTGGCAGCGCGCCGACGCCGACGTCGAGGCGCTGGCGCGCCGCCTTGCGACCCTCGAGCTGGCGAGCCCGCCGGGCGCGCGCTACGAGTACAGCAACCTGAACTTCGTGCTGCTCGGCGCGGTGCTCGAAGCGGTGAGCGGCCGCAGCTGGGGCGAGCTGGTGCGCGCGCGCGTGCTGCAGCCGCTGGCGATGACGCACGCGTACGTCGCTCCGGCAGCGGCGCACGCGTCCCCGCGGCCGGAGCGAACGCGCCCGCGCGCGCCGCCCGCGCGCGCAGCGGTCGGTCCGCCGCGCGGCGACGATCAGCCACCGCGGCCGATGAGCGCGCTGCACCGGATGTGCTTCGGTGTGCCCGTCGGCCAGCCGCTGGCGCTGCCCGCCGGGCTCGCGCCGGCGGGCGGCCTGGTCGCGAGCGCCGCCGACATGGGCCGCTACCTGCGCATGCTGCTGGCCGGCGGCAGCGCGCCCGGCGGGCGGATCGTCGGCGCCGACGCGGTGGCGCAGCTGCTGGCGCCGGCGGCGCCGCCGGCGCAGGCGCGGCTGCTGTCGGCCGACTTCGGCTTCCGCTACGCCGAGGGCTGGTTCGCCGGCCCCTTCGGCGCCGCCGCCGACGCACGCTGGCACCTGGGCAACCTGCTGTCGTTCGCCGCCTGGATGGTGCTGCTGCCGCAGTCGCGCCAGGCGCTGGTGCTGCTGATCAACGCCAACACCGAGCTGCCCTTCGGCGCGGTCAACGCGGTGATGAGCCGGCTGCCGCTCGGCGTGGTCGCGCTGCTGCACGGGCAGCCGCCGCCGCAGGGGCCGAGCCTGCGCGCAGCCTATGCGCGCTTCGACGCGGCGGCGGCGGCGCTGGTGACCGGCACGGCGATCGCCGCCTGGCTGGCGCTGCGCGCGCGTCGGGTCCTGGGCGCGTCGCTGCTGGCCGCGGCGGGGCTGGCGCTGCCGCTCGGCCTGCACGCGCTCGGCCTGGGCCCGCGGCTGCTCGCGGCCTTCGCGCCGGACCTGGCGCTGACGGTGGCGGCGCTGCTGCTGCTGGCGCTGCTGCCGCTGCCGCTGCGCGGCGTCGCGCGTCTGCGCGCGGCCCGGCCACGGCGGGCGCGCTGCGGCTGCGGTTGAGCGCTGCCACGCGTGCGGGCTCGGCGCAGCGCCGGCGTTGCCGCGCACCGCGGCGGCGGCGTCAGTCCGCGACGATCAGGTCGCCCGGCGGCCGGCGCGGCGCCGCCGGCAGTGGCCGGGTCGGGTAGCCGAAGCGCAGCAGCAGCTGCGCGCAGCCCGCCCGGCCGGTCAGCTGCTGCAGCCGGCCGCGCAGCGCCGGCACCTGCACCGGCTGGTTCAGGTGCGAGGCCTGCAGCCCCTGCTGCACGCCGGCGAGCAGCGCGCGTTGCAGCGCCTGCCCGGCGGCGAGCCAGTCCGCCGGCGTATCGCCCGCGGTCCACAGCACGGCGAGCACCGGCGAGCCTGCGGCCAGCTCGCGGTCCTTGGCGGCGACGCCGTGGCCCAGGTCGAAGCTGCGCACCACCAGCTGCGCGACCGGCGCCGCCAGCGCCGGCAGGACCAGCCCGTCGCCGCGGCGCCGCGGGTGCATCCACGCGGCCAGCTCGCGCCGCCAGCGCGGGTCGGCCCACAGCTTCGCGTCGCCTTCGGCCACCAGCGCGCAGGCGGCGTCGCGCTGCTCGTCGCGCTCCAGGCACTGCAGCGTCGCGCCTTCGGCGGCGGCGGCCGCGGCCACCGTCGGCCACGCATCGGCGGCGATCGCCCGGGGCGCGAAGCGCTCGCGGCAGGTGCGGCGCGCGCCGATCGCGGCGGCCAGCGCAGCGAGCGCGAGCGCGCCGTCGGCCGGCTCGAGCTGCACGCGCGCCAGCAGGTCGGCGTCGGCTGGGTCGGGCAGCAGCTGCAGCCGCGCCTGCAGGCCCGCGGCGGCGGCAGCGACCCGCAGGTTGAACAGCGCGCAGCCGCAGCTGATCGTGAGCTCGCGGTCGTGCGGGTCGTTGACCGGCAGCGCGCGGGTGCGGTCGGCGAGCAGGTCGATCGCGTGCTCGCCGACACGGAACAGCCAGGGCTGGGTGTTGTGGCTGGACGGTGCCAGCGTCGCCGCGTGCAGCAGCGCGGTCAGCCGGCTCGGGTCGATGGCGTCGTCGGGCATCGGGCCTGGTGCGGCAGCGGGGTCGCGGCGGGGTGGGTTGGCGCAGGCGCGACTATCGCGGCGGCGGGCCCCAGCCGTCCAGCAGCTGCTGCAGCGCGCCGCGGCCGACGCGCTGCAGGTCGAAGGCGCGGCGGTCGAGCATCCAGTGGTGGATCAGGCCGTCGATCAGCGCGTGCAGCGCGCGCGCCGCGGTCGCCGGCGCGACCCCGCGGCGCAGCTCGCCGACGGCGGCCGCACGCCGCAGCGCCTGTTCGAAGTACTGGATCGCCTGCGCGTACACCTGTAGCCGGCGCACCCGGATCGCGTCGAGCTCGCCGACGTACTCGACCCGCTGAGTCGCGATCGCCAGCACCCGCTGCAGCCGCGGGTCGCGCGCGACCTGCCGCAGCAGCTCGAAGCACAGCGCGCGCAGGTGCGCGAGCGGCGAGCTGCCGTCGTCGGCGCCGGGCGCGAGCCACTGCTGCTCGAACGGCAGGATCGCGCGGCCCATCATCGCGTTGAACAGGTCGGCCTTGCCGCGGAAGTGCCAGTAGACCGCACCGCGGGTCACGCCTGCAGCCTCGGCCACTTCCTGCAATGATGCGCCCCCGACGCCGCGCCGCTCGAACACCGCCTCGGCCGCGTCGAGCAGCGCGTCGCGGGTCTTGCTGGCGTCTTCCTTGGTGCGTCGGGCCATGTCGTGCGTGCACGGCGCCCGCGCGGCCGCGGCGCCGGCGGGCTTACATACGTTTGTGAATGTATGTTTATACTCGACTTTTTGCCGCGGCTGCCCGTGGCGCCACGCGCGGGCGGCTGCGGCTGCGGCCGCGGCGCGGCGCCGCGCGGCCGGGCGCAGCGCGCGATGCCCAACGACCACCACCCCCAGCCGATGCCCTGTCCGCGCACCCCGGCGCACCGCCGCGCCGTTGCCGTCGCGCTGATGAGCCTGCTGCTCGCCGCCTGCGGCCGCGGCGGCGGTGAAGCCGCCGGCCCCGGCGGCGGCGGCGCACCGCCGCCGCCCGAGGTCGCGGTGCTCACGGTGGCCGCGCAGACCGCGCCGCTGGTGGTCGAGCTGCCGGGCCGGGTCGAGGCGTCGCGCGTCGCGCAGGTGCGCGCGCGCGTCAACGGCATCGTGCTCAAGCGCGCGTTTCGCGAGGGCAGCGAAGTCAAGGCCGGGCAGCTGCTGTTCCAGATCGACCCGGCGCCGTACCAGGCGGCGGTGGGCAGCGCCCGGGCCACGCTGGCCAAGGCGCAGGCGACGCTGGCCCAGGCGCGCGAGCTGGCCAAGCGCTTCGCGCCGCTGGCCGCGGCGCGCGCGATCAGCGCGCAGGAGTACACCGACGCGCAGGCCGCGCAGGCGCAGGCCGAGGCCGACGTCGCCGCGGCCCAGGCGGCGCTGCACAGCGCCGAGCTGAACCTGGGCTACGCCAGCGTCACCGCGCCGATCGCCGGGCGCATCGGCCGCGCGCTGGTGACCGAAGGCGCGCTGGTGTCGGCGGCCGAGGCCACGCAGATGGCGCTGATCCAGCAGATCGACCCGGTGTACGTGAACGCCACCCAGGCGGTGGCCGACGTCGCGCGGCTGCGCAAGGCGGCCAGCACGGCGCCGGCCGAGGCGGCGTCGGTGCGCATCGTGCTCGACGACGGCAGCGAGCTGGCGCAGCGCGGCCGGCTGCTGTTCTCCGACCTGTCGGTCGACCCGAGCACCGGCCAGGTGACGCTGCGCACCGAGGTCGCGAACCCGCAGCGGCTGCTGCTGCCGGGCATGTACGTGCGCGTGCGCCTGGTGCAGGGGCAGATCGCCGGCGCGATGCGCGTGCCGCAGCAGGCGGTGACGCGCGGGCCGCAGGGCGACAGCGTGCTGGTGGTCGGCGCCGACGGCCAGGCGCAGCCGCGCCAGGTGAGCATCGCCGGCGCCAGCGGCTCCGACTGGCTGGTCACTTCGGGCCTGAAGGGCGGCGAGCAGGTGATCGTCGAAGGCTTCCAGAAGATGCGTCCGGGCGCGCCGGTCAAGCCGGTGCCCTGGGCCGGTGCCGCCGCGTCGGCGGCGCCCGCGGCATCGGCGGCAGCGGCGGCCGCACCGGCGGCGTCGGCGGCCAGCCGCTGACGGGGGCGCACGATGGCCCGCTTCTTCATCGACCGCCCGATCTTCGCGTGGGTGATCGCGCTGTTCGTGATCGTCGGCGGCGCGGTCTCGATCACCCAGCTGCCGATCGCGCAGTACCCGCCGGTGGCGCCGCCCGGGATCGTGGTCACCGTGTTCTATCCGGGCGCGTCGGCGCAGACGCTGCAGGACAACGTGCTCACCGTGATCGAGCGCGAGATGAACGGCTCGCCCGGCCTGATCTACATGGAGTCGGTCGCGCAGGCCGACGGCTCCGGCACGCTGACGCTGAGCTTCCAGCCGGGCACCGACGCCGACCTCGCGCAGGTCGACGTGCAGAACCGGCTGAGCCGGGCGACGCCGCGGCTGCCGGCGTCGGTCACGCAGCAGGGCGTGCGCGTGGACAAGTCGCGCAGCAACTTCCTGCTGTTCGCGATGCTCAGCTCCACCGATCCGGCCTACGACCCGATCGCGCTGGGCGACTACGCGGCGCGCAACGTGCTGCCCGAGATCCAGCGCCTGCCCGGCGTCGGCCAGGCGCAGCTGTTCGGCACCGAGCGCGCGATGCGGGTGTGGATCGATCCGGCCAAGCTGGTCGGCTACCGGCTGTCGGTGGCCGACGTGAACAGCGCGATCCGCGCGCAGAACGCGCAGGTGTCGTCGGGCACGCTCGGCGACCTGCCGAACCCGGCCGACCAGACGATCTTCGCGACGATCGTGGTCGACGGCCAGCTGAGCACGGTCGAGCAGTTCGGCGACATCGTGCTGCGCGCCAACCCCGACGGTTCCAGCGTGCGGCTGCGCGACGTCGCGCGCATCGAGCTGGGCGCGCAGACCTACGCGACCTCGGCGCGGCTGAACGGCAAGCCCTCCACCGGCATCGGCGTGCAGCTGTCGCCCACCGGCAACGCGCTGGAGACGGCCAAGGCGGTGCGCACCCGGCTGGACCAGCTGCAGCAGTTCTTCCCGCCGGGGATGAGCTACGCGATCCCCTACGACACCTCGCGCTTCGTGCAGATCTCGATCAGCAAGGTGGTCGAGACGCTGCTGGAGGCGGTGGCGCTGGTGTTCCTGGTGATGTTCCTGTTCCTGCAGAACTGGCGCTACACGATCATCCCGACGATCGTGGTGCCGGTGGCGCTGCTGGGCACCTTCACCGTGCTGCTGGCCCTGGGCTACTCGATCAACGTGCTGACGATGTTCGGCATGGTGCTGGTGGTGGGGATCGTCGTCGACGACGCGATCGTGGTGGTCGAGAACGTCGAGCGGATCATGAGCGAGGAGGGGCTGCCGCCGCGCGAGGCCACGCGCAAGGCGATGGGCCAGATCTCGGGCGCGATCATCGGCGTGACCGTGGTGCTGATCTCGGTGTTCGTGCCGCTGGCCTTCTTCACCGGCGCGGTCGGCAACATCTACCGCCAGTTCTCGGTGGTGATGACCTCGTCGATCGCGTTCTCGGCCTTCATGGCGCTGTCGCTGACGCCGGCGCTGTGCGCGTCGCTGCTCAAGCAGGTCGAGGCCGGCCACCACCACGCGAAGGGCGGCTTCTTCGGCTGGTTCAACCGCGGCTTCAGCGCCACCGCCAAGGGCTACGAGGGCCTGCTCGCCAGGCTGCTGGGCCGCAGCCTGCGGATGATGCTGGTGTACCTGGCGATCGTCGCCGGCGTCGTCTGGCTGGTGATGCGGCTGCCGACCTCGTTCCTGCCGAACGAGGACCAGGGCGCGATCCTGGTCAACATCCAGCTGCCGCCGGGCGCCACCGCCAACCGCGCGCAAGCCGTGGCCGAGCAGGTCGAGGCCTACATCCTCGCCCAGCCCGAGGTGCAGAGCATGGTCAGCGTGCTCGGCTTCAGCTTCTCGGGGCAGGGCCAGAACGCGGCGATCGCCTTCGTCACGCTGAAGGACTGGGCCGAGCGCCAGGGACCGGAGCACTCGGCGCAGGCGCTGGCCGGGCGCGCGTTCGGCGCGCTGATGGGGATCAAGGACGCGTTCGTGTTCCCGTTGAGCCCGCCGCCGATACCCGAGCTGGGCAGCGCCACCGGCTTCAACTTCCGGCTGCAGGACCGCGGCGGCAACGGCCACGACGCGCTGGTGGCCGCGCGCAACCAGCTGCTGGGCATGGCCGCGCAGAGCAAGCTGCTCGCCGGCGTGCGCCCCGACGGGCTGGAGGACGCGCCGCAGCTGCGCATCGACATCGACCGCGACAAGGCGGCCGCGCTCGGCGTGGGCTTCGACGCGATCAACCTGGTGATCTCCACCGCCTTCGGCTCGACCTACGTCAACGACTTCCAGAGCCAGGGCCGGCTGCAGCGGGTGGTGGTGCAGGCCGACGCCGCCGGGCGGATGCGCGACAGCGACGTGCTGCAGCTCAACGCGGTCAACCGGCACGGCGAGCTGGTGCCGCTGTCGGCGTTCGCGACCACCCGCTGGATCACCGGGCCGATGCAGCTGATCCGCTACAACGGCTACCCGACGATGCGCATCGTCGGCGACGCCGCGCCCGGGGTCAGCAGCGGCGAGGCGATGGCCGAGATGGAGCGGCTGGCCGCGCGGCTGCCGCCGGGCTTCGGCTTCGAGTGGACCGGCCAGTCGCGCGAGGAGCGGCTGGCCGGCGCGACCGCGCTGTACCTGTTCGGCTTCTCGCTGCTGGCGGTGTTCCTGTGCCTGGCGGCGCTGTACGAGAGCTGGTCGATCCCGGCGGCAGTGCTGCTGGTGGTGCCGCTGGGCGTGCTCGGGGTCGCGCTGGGCACCGGCGCGCGCGGCTTCAGCAACGACGTGTACTTCAAGATCGGGCTGATCACGATCATCGGCCTGTCGGCGAAGAACGCGGTGCTGATCATCGAGTTCGCGAAGGACCTGCAGGCGCAGGGCCGCAACGTGGTGCAGGCGGCGCTGCAGGCGGCGCACCTGCGCTTTCGCCCGATCGTGATGACCTCGATGGCCTTCATCCTGGGCGTGCTGCCGCTGGCGATCGC
>CAZKCJ010000116.1:0-8472 GCA_964550885.1 uncultured Rubrivivax sp.
TGATCCGCGACGCCGGCATCAAGCTGGAGTGAGGCGCCCGGCGTGACGCGCCGCCACGCGCGGTACACGGGTACCGCCGAGATCGACTGCGTCGCGACCACGCCAGGGGCGGCGCCCGCAGCGGCCGCGCGTCGGCTGCGGCGCCGCGCTCGCCGCTCGCGCCGGCGCGGCCTCGGCCCCGCGCGGCCCGGGGTCGCGAGCACTACGCGACAATCACCGCGGATCGCACCGCGCGCAGCGCGTGCCGGGCGAGCGCATCGGTGACGCCAAGGGGGCAGCATGAAGATCTCGATGTACCAGGCCAGCGTGCCGCGGCTGGCGAACCTGCTGGGCAACCTGTCGGGCATCCTCGACAAGGCGCAGGCCCACGTCGACGCCGGCAGGATCGACGAGGCCAGGCTGATCGACTACCGGCTGATCGACGACATGTACCCGTTCGTCAAGCAGGTGCAGATCGCCTGCGACAAGGCGCGCAGCGTGGTCGCGCGGCTGGCGCGGATGGAGGTGCCGTACTACAAGGACGACGAGCGCACGCTGGCCGAGCTGAAGCTGCGGATCGCGAAGACCATCGACTTCATCCGCAGCGTGCCGGCCGAGAAGATCGACGGCACCGACGAGGACGAGATCGTGCTGCCGGTCACCGGCAAGCAGACGCGCTACTCGGGGCTGCAGCTGCTGCTCGGCCATTCGATGCCGAACGTGTACTTCCACGCGACCACCTCGTACAACATCCTGCGCCAGATCGGCGTGCCGATCGGCAAGCGCGACTTCCTCGGCAACCCCTGACGCCGACCCCTCGGCCGCCGGCTCGCCAGTCCGGCGAACCGCCTGATCGCCCGATCGCCTGATCGCCTGATCGTCGCAGCCGGCGCCGCGGGGCGCACGACGGCGCGGCGCCAGGGCAATCCCAGTGCTGCGATGCACGCGGCCGCGCGGCGCGCTGCGGGCCGCCGCGGGGGCTACACCCCGCACCTATACTGCGCGCGACCACGGCGCGCCGGCCGCAGGGCTGGCGCCGCTGCCCGCCGATCCCGTTCGTCGCATCCCCGAGGAGACTGCCCATGCCCATCGCCCGCTTGCGCGCCGCGCTCGCCCTGATCATCGGAGCCGCGCTGATCGCGTTCTCGCCCTTCGCCGCCGCCCAGCAGAAGTTCATCAACATCCTCACCGGCGGCCAGAGCGGCGTGTACTACCCGCTGGGCGTCGCGCTGGGTTCGATCTACGCGAAGGCGATCCCCGACACCAAGACCAGCGTGCAGGCGACCAAGGCCTCGGTCGAGAACCTGAACCTGATCCAGGCCGGCCGCGGCGAGCTCGCCTTCACCCTCGGTGACTCGCTGTCCGACGCGTGGAAGGGCCTCGAGGAGGTCGGCTTCAAGGCGCCGCTGAAGGACCTGCGCACGGTCGCCGGCATCTACCCGAACTTCATCCAGATCGTCGCCAACGCCGAGTCGGGCATCAAGACGCTGGCCGACCTGAAGGGCAAGCGCATCTCGGTCGGTGCGCCGCGCTCGGGCACCGAGCTGAACGCGCGCGCGATCCTGAAGGCCGCGGGCCTGAGCTACCAGGACTTCGCGAAGGTCGAGTACCTGCCCTTCGGCGAGTCGGTCGAACTGATCAAGAACCGCCAGCTCGACGTGACGCTGCAGTCGGCCGGCCTCGGGGTGGCGTCGATCCGCGACCTGGCGACCTCGGTGCCGATCAACGTGGTGGCGGTGCCGGCCGAGGTGGTCGCGCGCATCGGCGACCCGGCCTACCAGGCGGCGACGATCCCGGCCGGCACCTACACCGGCCAGACCCAGGACGTGCCGACGGTGGCGGTGCGCAACTTCCTGGTGACCAGCGCGAAGGTGCCGGACGACACCGTGTACGCGATGACCAAGGCGCTGTTCACGCACCTGGACCAGATGGTCGCTGCGCACGCGGCGGCCAAGGCGATCAACGTCGCCGATGCGCCGAAGGCGGTGCCGGTGCCGCTGCATCCGGGCGCCGAGCGCTACTACCGCGAGGTGGGCGCGCTGAAGTAGGAGCGCCGTCGAGCGCGCCCGCCCCGATGGCACAGCCCGCGCTGTGCCATCGTCGTTTCGAAGCCGCCCCTGCCGGGAGCCTGCAATGAGCAGCCCGATCGTCCCCGACGCCGACGCCGATCTGCAGCACGGCAGGGCGCCGCTGCCGCGCGCGATCTTCGCGGTGGCGGTCGCGTTCTCGAGCTTCCAGGTCGTGACCGCGGCCTTCAGCCCGGTGTCGAGCAGCGTGGTGCGCGCGATCCACGTCGGCTTCCTGCTGCTGATGACCTTCCTGCTGATGCCGCCGCTCGGGCGGCGCGGGCTCGGCTGGCTGGTCGGCGGTGCGGCCTTCGTCGCCGGCCTGTACCACTGGGTGTTCGAGGCCGACCTGGTGCAGCGCGCCGGCGACCTGACGCGCTGGGACATGGTGGTGGGCGTGCTGACGATCGTGCTGGTGTTCGAGGCCGGGCGGCGGGTGATGGGGATCGCGCTGCCGCTGATCTGCGGCGCCTTCCTGCTGTATGGCCTGTTCGGCCAGTACCTGCCGGGCACGCTTGCGCACCGCGGCTACGGGCTGGACCAGGTGATCGGCCAGCTCGGCTTCGGCACCGAGGGCATCTACGGCACGCCGACCTACGTGTCCAGCTCGTACATCTTCCTGTTCATCCTGTTCGGCGCCTTCCTCGAGCAGGCGGGGATGATCAAGCTGTTCACCGACTTCGCGCTCGGCCTGTTCGGCCACCGCCAGGGCGGGCCGGCGAAGGTCGCGGTGGTGTCGTCGGCGCTGATGGGCACGATCAACGGCTCGGGCGTGGCCAACGTGGTCACCACCGGCCAGTTCACGATCCCGCTGATGAAGCGCTTCGGCTACCAGCCGGCCTTCGCCGGCGGCGTCGAGGCCACTGCCAGCATGGGCGGGCAAATCATGCCGCCGGTGATGGGGGCGGTGGCCTTCATCATGGCCGAGACGATCAACATCCCGTACGTCGAGATCTGCAAGGCGGCGACGGTGCCGGCGCTGCTGTACTTCTTCACCGCGTTCGTGATGGTGCACCTGGAGGCCGGCCGCAAGGGCCTGGTCGGCATCCCGAAGGACGAGTGCCCGAACCCGTGGCGCGCAGTGCGCGAGCGCTGGTACCTGGTGCTGCCGCTGCTGATGCTGGTGTTCCTGCTGTTCGCCGGCTACACGCCACTGTTCTCGGGCATGGTGTCGCTGGCGCTGACGGTGGTGCTGATCTTCGGCGTCGCGCTCGCCGCGCGGCTGGGCCCGCTGGCGCTGCGGCTGCTGTTCTGGATCCTGATCGGCGTGGCCTGCTCGGCCTTCTTCCGCTGGGGCATCGCCGCGGTGATGGCGCTGATCGCGGCGATGGTCGCGGCGCTGGCGCTGGCCCGCGGCGGGCGCGCGACCCTGGCCGATGCGATCAACGCGCTCGCCGACGGCGCGCGCCACGCGCTGCCGGTGGGGGTGGCCTGCGCGCTGGTCGGCGTGATCATCGGCATCCTCACGCTCACCGGCGCGGCCACCAGCTTCGCCGGCTACATCATCGCGATGGGCGAGAAGAGCCTGTTCCTGAGCCTGGTGCTGACGATGGGGGTGTGCCTGGTGCTGGGCATGGGGATTCCGACGATCCCGAACTACATCATCACCAGTTCGCTGGCGGCGCCGGCGCTGCTGCAGCTGGGCGTGCCGCTGATCGTGTCGCACATGTTCGTCTTCTACTTCGGCATCATGGCCGACCTGACGCCGCCGGTGGCGCTGGCCGCGTTCGCGGCGGCGCCGATCGCGCGCGAGAGCGGCATGAAGATCGGGGTGCAGGCGGTGCGGATCGCGATCGCCGGCTTCATCATTCCGTACATGGCGGTGTACTCGCCGGCGCTGATGCTGCTGGGCGGCACGCCGCTGGACGTCGGCTACGTGCTGCTGAAGGCGGTGCTCGGCGTGCTGCTGTGGGGCGGCGCGACGATCGGCTACTGGCTCGCGCCGCTGAACCTGCTCGAGCGCGTGCTCGCCTTCGTCGCGGCTGCGCTGTTGATCGCGGCGGTGCCGATGACCGACGAGCTCGGACTGGTGCTGACCGCGGCGCTGATGCTGTGGCACGGCTGGCGGGTGCGCGGCCACCGCCGGCGCGGTGCGGCGACGGCGGCGCCGGGCACGCCGGGCGGATGAGGGCGCGGCGCCGCGCCCGGGTGCGCGCCCGGCGGCGGGCGGCAAGCAGGATCGTTCGGTGAGCCTGGCGGCGGCGCTGTGCATCAGCGTCGGCGCGGCGACGATCACGCTGCCGGCGAGCAGCTTCACGCTCGCCTGGCGGCACACGATCGAGAAGATCGTGTGGGAGGAGGACTACCAGGTCGCCGGCGGCTGGCTGTTCCTGGCGCGTGCGCGCATCCGCGGCTCGGGCGCCGGCATGGAGCCGCCGGCCGACGCGGTGCGCATCGGCGACGCCTGGGTCTACCGGCCGGCCGATCCGTGGCGGCGCAAGGTCGAGCTCGCGCACTCGGAGTTCGGCGGCGACTACCGGCTGTGCGTGGCCGGGCGCTGCCGGCCGCTGGCGCAGGTCGTCGGCGGGCGCACCGGGCCGCTGACGCTCGCCGCCTGCGCGCCGCCGCCGGCTGGCTCGAGCTGAGCCACCGCCTGCGCTCGCTCGCCACCGCCACGCGCGGCGCGCCGCGCACGCCGCGCGGATGGCGCGGCGCTCAGGACCGCGTCTGGCCGAGCGTGCGCAGGATGTCGTCGAGCGGGTTGCCCTTGCCGTCAGCGTCGAGCATCGACGCCAGCGCGCCCAGGCCGCCCAGCCCGCCGGCGGCCGAAGCCTGGCCGCCGCCGCCGCCCAGCAGGCCGCCGAGCAGGCCGCCGAGTCCGCCCGACGCCGCGCCCGCGTCCGAGGCCGGCGCCGTCGCGCCGCGCTGCTGCTTCGCGACGTAGCCGGCGACCAGCATCGCCAGCAGCGGCAGCATCTTCTTCAGCAGCGACGTGTCCAGCCCGCTGCGGGCAGCCGCCTTGTCGGCGACCGCGCGGCTGACCTCGGGGCTGCCGAAGAGCTGGCCGAGCACCGCATTGCCCGGAGCGACGTCGGTGGGCTGCGGCGCCAGCACCTGGTCGAGCAGCGCGCCGCCGCCGAGCTGGCCGAACAGGCTGCCCAGGCCGTCGAGCCCGGCCGGCGCCGCCTGCGCCTGCTTGCCCAGGCCGCCCAGGATCGCCGGCAGCAACGCACCGGCGCCGCTGGCCGCCTGCTGTTCGCTCAGCCCGAGCTCGCGCGCGATCGACTGCAGGCCACCTGTCTGGGCGAGCCACTGATCGAGCTGCATGCTGGCTCCCGCTTCAGTTCAGCAGGTCGGCGGGGATGTTGCCGCCGTTGGCGGCGAGCTTCGCCAGCACCGTCTTGTGCAGCCACATGTTCATCTGCGCCGAGTCGCCCATCAGGTTGGCCGGGCAGCCGAGTTCGGTCGCCAGCTCCTTGCGCGCGGCGAGGCTGCTGTCGAGGTCCAGCAGCTTGAGCAGGTCGACGATCGACGTGCGCCAGTTCAGCTTCTGCGGGTTGGCCTTGGCCTTGTGCTCGAGCTGGGCGACGACGTCGACCACGGCGATCGGCTTGGGCGCCGCTGCCGCCGGTGCTGCGGCTGCCGGTGCTGCGGCCGCCGGCGCTGCGGCTGCCGGTGCCGCGGGGGTGGCGGCTGCGGCCGAGCCGAAGCCCAGCTTCTCGAGGATCTTGCCGAAGAAACTCATGGGTGCTCCCTTCAGGTGACATGGGTCGGATGAACCGGCCGATCCTAGCGCCCCGACGGCAGCGGTGCAGCGGCGCTGACCGGTCGAGCCTGGATCAGCGGCTGCACGAAGCCGCGCGCGTGCGCCGGCCTTGCCGTGCGACTACGATAGCCGCAGCTTGCGCGGCGCTGCGGCCGCGTTGGAGGGCCGACGATGAGCGATGCGCCGTTGCGCCTGCACGTGCCCGAGCCCAGCGGCCGCCCGGGCCAGGCGAGCGACTTCTCGTACCTGGAGCTGTCGGCCGCCGGCGAGGTGCGCCGCCCGCCGGTCGGGCTCAGCGCGGTCGACGCGAGCGACCTCGCGCACTCGCTGATCCGGGTGCTCGACCAGGAGCACCGCGCGGTCGGCCCGTGGGTGCCGGCGCTGGACGCGCAGCAGCTGCGCCGCGGGCTGCGCGCGATGATGCGCACGCGCGCCTACGACGCGCGCATGCTGATCCTGCAGCGCCAGCGCAAGATCTCGTTCTACATGCAGGCGCTGGGCGAGGAGGCGATCGCCACCGCGCACGCGGCGGCGCTGCAGCCCGGCGACATGTGCTTCCCGACCTATCGCCAGCAGGGGCTGCTGATCGCGCGCGACGACATCGACCTGGTCGAGCTGATCTGCCAGCTGATGTCGAACTCGCGCGACCCGATGCGCGGCCGCCAGCTGCCGGTGATGTACTCGTACAAGCGCGCCGGTTTCTTCTCGATCTCGGGCAACCTCGGGACCCAGTTCATCCAGGCGGTGGGCTGGGGCATGGCCGCGGCGATCAAGGGCGACACCCGGATCGCGTCGGCCTGGATCGGCGACGGCGCCACTGCCGAGGCCGACTTCCACCACGCGCTGACCTTCGCCAACGTGTACCGCGCGCCGGTGATCCTGAACGTGGTCAACAACCAGTACGCGATCTCGACCTTCCAGGCGATCGCCGGCGGCGAGGCGACGACCTTCGCCGCCCGCGGCGTCGGCTGCGGGATCGCGTCGCTGCGGGTCGACGGCAACGACTACCTGGCGGTGTACGCGGCGTCGCGCTGGGCCGCCGAGCGCGCGCGGCGCAACCTCGGCCCGGCGCTGATCGAGTGGGTCAGCTACCGCGCCGGTGCGCATTCGACCTCTGACGACCCGTCGCGCTACCGCCCGGCCGACGACTGGAAGCGCTTCCCGCTCGGCGACCCGATCGCGCGGCTGAAGGGCCACCTGATCGGGCTGGGCGCCTGGTCCGAGGCCGAGCACGCCGCGCTGCAGCAGGAGCTGGAGGCCGAGGTCGCCGCGGCGGCGAAGCAGGCGCTGCAGTACGGCTCGATCCTCGACGGTCACATCCCGCCGCTGGCGACGATGTTCGAGGACGTGTACCGCGACATGCCGCCACACCTGCAGGAGCAGATGCGCCAGGCCGCGGCCGAGTACCACGCGGGCGCCGAACCCGAGAGCGCGCTGCCGGGGCCGGCGCCGGCGGGCGAGGGGGGCTGAGCATGGCGACGATGACCATGATCCAGGCGCTGCGCTCGGCGATGGACGTGATGCTCGGGCGCGACGACAACGTCGTCGTCTACGGCCAGGACGTCGGCTACTTCGGCGGCGTGTTCCGCGTCACCGAGGGGCTGCAGGCCAAGTACGGGCGCTCGCGCGTGTTCGACGCGCCGATCTCCGAGGGCGGCATCGTCGGCTCGGCGATCGGCATGGCCGCCTACGGGCTGCGGCCGGTGGTCGAAGTGCAGTTCGCCGACTACTTCTACCCGGCCAGCGACCAGATCGTGTCCGAGGCGGCGCGGCTGCGCTACCGCTCGGCCGGCGACTTCACCGCGCCGATCACGATCCGCATGCCCTGCGGCGGCGGCATCTACGGCGGCCAGACCCACAGCCAGAGCCCCGAGGCGCTGTTCACCCACGTGTGCGGGCTGCGCACGGTGATGCCGAGCAACCCCTACGACGCCAAGGGGCTGCTGATCGCGGCGATCGAGTGCGACGACCCGGTGATCTTCCTCGAGCCCAAGCGGCTGTACAACGGCCCCTTCGACGGCCACCACGACCGGCCGGTGGTGCCGTGGAGCGGCCACCCGCTGGCCGAGGTGCCCGACGGCCACTACGCGGTGCCGCTGGACTCGGCGCGGATCGTGCGCGCCGGCGGCCAGGTCAGCATCCTGACCTACGGCACGATGGTCCACGTCAGCCAGGCGGCCGCCGCCGAGACCGGCGTCGACGCCGAGATCATCGACCTGCGCAGCCTGTGGCCGCTGGACTTGCCGACGCTGGTCGAGTCGGTGCAGAAGACCGGCCGCTGCGTGATCGTGCACGAGGCCACCCGCACCAGCGGCTTCGGCGCCGAGCTGGCGGCGCTGATGCAGGAGCACTGCTTCTACCACCTGGAGGCGCCGATCGAGCGCGTGACCGGCTGGGACACGCCGTACCCGCACGCGCTGGAGTGGGCGTACTTCCCCGGCCCGGCGCGGGTCGGCGCCGCGCTGCGGCGCGTGCTCGAGCCCTAGGCCGGGCGACAACGACGGGAGCCGAACGCGATGGGGATCCACGTCATCCGCATGCCCGACATCGGCGAGGGCATCGCCGAGGTCGAACTGGTGGCCTGGCACGTGCAGCCGGGCGACGCCGTGGTCGAGGACCAGGTGCTGGCCGACGTGATGACCGACAAGGCGACGGTGGAGATCCCGTCGCCGGTGAGCGGCCGCGTGCAGTGGCTGGGCGGCGAGGTCGGGCAGACGCTGG
>CAZKCJ010000117.1:0-8468 GCA_964550885.1 uncultured Rubrivivax sp.
CGGGTGGAAGGCCTGCAGCGAGTTCTTCGGCGCGTGGCCCTCGAGCTGCGCGCCGACGATGCGCTCGACCCCGCTGGCCAGGCTCAGGCCTTCGCCGAGGTGGATCTCGAAGACCACGCCGCGCGCGATCTTGCGTTCGAGCGCGCGCCGGCTGATGTAGGCCGGCAGGTAGCCGGCGTTGGCCACCGCGAAGCGCACCCGCCAGGTGTCCTCGCCAAGCGCGCGCACTTCGGCGCGCAGCAGCTCCAGCTTCGGCAGCGCCAGCGCCAGCTGCAGCAGCCACGGCGGGAAGCGCTGCACCTCGCGCTCGCGCAGCGGCGGCGGCGGGTTGCGCCAGTAGTTCAGCCGGTCCCAGCCGCCGAGCTCGACCGCGCCCAGCTGCGGGTGCTGGAACGGGTACCAGTCGACGTGCGCGCGACCGTCGCAGGCGGCGTCGCTCCACTGCAGCAGCTTCAGGTCGTCCTCGGGCGGGTGGTCGCGGTACCAGTGGACCCAGTCGTAGCCGGTGATGCCGGCCTCGCGGTTCGGCGCCCACAGCTCGACCGTCCAGAACAGCGCGCCGAGGTGCTCGTAGACCCAGTCCTGGGTGCCGGTGATCACCTCCTTCGGGTGGTACTTGAAGTCGTGGTAGACGCTGATCGCCGGGTAGCCGGTGAGCTGCGCGCCCAGGTCGCTCAGCCGCTTGTAGACCCACAGGTCCTCGGGCGTCATGTCGTCGTCGCTTTGCGTGCCCATCGGCCGCAGGATCACGCCGCTGTGGGTGTGGAAGCTGACCGCCGCGCCGATGTTCGGGTGCTCGGTGAAGAACGCGACCATCGCGCGCACCTCGGGCTCGCTGGTCGGGTAGGGGCCGGCGCCCGGCTGCTCGAACTCCTGCCGCCAGTACGCGGGGAAGTTGCGGTTCAGGTCCAGCCCCTCGGGGTCGCGGTTGACGTTGATCTGCAGGCCGTCGTAGTTGCGCAGGCTGCCTTCGGGCATCACGCGGTAGTAGCGGCCGCCGGTCTCGCCCGGCTCGCGCGGGATCAGCAGCCGCGGCTCGCGCGGGTGCGGCTTCCAGCCGCCGTGCGGGTCGGGCACGCGCATCTGCAGCACGCGGCCGTCGCCATCGATGTCCTCGACCGTCAGGCCGTCGACCGGCTGCTCGTCGAACGGGTACGGCCGCGTGCTCGCGCGGATGTAGCGCGGCCGCTCGGCCAGCACCAGCTCGGCGCCGTCGGGGTTCAGCCGCGGGCAGATGTAGACCGCGCGGGTGTCGAGCAGCTCGGTCACGCGGCGGCCGGTCTCGCCGTCGGCGCCGTAGTGGCTGAGCAGGAAGTGCAGCCAGTACAGCGCGGCGGTGCTCGCGGTGAGTTCGGCCGCGTGGATGTTGCCGTCGGTCCAGAACGCCGGCTTGTCGGCGTCGGCGCCGGTGCGCGTGTTGGTCAGCGTCAGCAGCCAGATGTCGCGGCCCTCGTGGCTGCGGCCGATCGCGCGCAGGGCGACCAGCTCGGGGCGCGCTTCGGCGTAGTCGTGCAGCAGCCGGGTCAGCTCGGCGTGGCGGTAGAACTGGTCGAAGCGGGGGACGGGCAACTCGGGCATGGGCTCAGCGGCGCGGCGGACGGCGACTGCGCGGGCGGCAGGGTGATGAGGCCGCGACCGACCGGCGCGGCCCGGGGCCGGGAGCGCGCGCACCAGTGCGTGGCGGGTGGCGCTGCACGAGGGCCGGCTGCAGCCACTGTGCCGCCATGCGCGGCGGCAGCGCCGGGGCGGGGCGCTGCGGGCGCGGGCTCGGCAGCGACGGCGGCCGCGTGCGCGCTGCGCACGCGGCGGATGCAGGCGACGGGGTTGGCACGAGCCGCGGTCCTCGAACTCGCCCGGCGGCCGACCGGAGTCGTTGCCAGCGGACGCTCGGCCGCGGGCCGTCGACGTCACCGCGGCGCGGCGGGCTGCTGCGGTCGATCATACGGCGCGCCCCGGAGCGGCTTGGCCGTTGACCCGGATCGCAGCGTGGCTGCGGGCGCGCGGTGCCGCCGCGCTGCGGGTCAGAAGCGCAGGTCCAGGCCGACGTAGAAGCCGCGGCCGTCGCCGGGCATGAAGGCCGCCTGGTCGGGCCGGGCCTGGTCGACGATCAGCGACGAGGCCGCGTAGTTTTCGTTGAACACGTTGGTGACCTCGCCGAACACCGTCAGGCGGTCGTTGATCCGGTACTGGGTGCGCAGGTCGACGACCACGTAGGGGTCGGCGTACAGCGTGTTCATGTTGTCCACCGGGGTCTTCTGCGGGTTCCAGCGCAGCGCGCCCTGCAGCAGCCAGGCGTTGCCCAGCCAGTAGTCGACCAGTGCGCGCAGCACCTGCGGCGGCGCGCCGGCCAGCCGGTTGTCGCCGCGCAGCGGGTCGTTGTCGAAGCGGAAGTCCTGGTAGGTGTAGCTCAGCCGCGCGCCCAGCGCGTCGCCGACGCGCACCGAAAAGCCGAGCTCGGCGCCGAAGTGGGTGGTCCGGTCGGCGTTGATCGCGCCCAGCGAGTTGCCGCTGGTGTCGCGCAGGCTGAGCAGTTCGTTGTCGACCCACGCGTAGTAGATGACCGTGTCCCAGCCGAAGGTCTGGTTGCCGCCGCGCCAGCCGGTCTCGACCGTGGTCGCGGTCTGCGCCTTCAGCGCGGGCGTGCTGAAGGCTGCGGCCGGCAGGCCCGGGTTGGGCGGCTGCGGGCGGCCGGCGCTGCTGTTGGGCGTGCCGTTGATCGTCGCCAGCAGGTCGTCGTGGGTCGGCGGCTCAAAGCTGCGGCTGACCGCGGCGTACACGAAGTTCGACGGGTCGGGCCTGAAGCTCAGCCCGAGGCTCGGCGTCCAGCCGCTGTAGCTGCGCGCGTAGCTGGTGCTGACCGTGGGCACCGCGCCGTCGGGCAGCCGCATCGTCGGGTTGGCCGGGTTGTACGCGGCGGTCGGGCGGGTCGGCAGCGCGTAGCGGTCGTGGTTGTCGCGGGTCGCGCGCGCGTACGACACCGCCGGCGACAGCGTCCACTGCGCGGCCAGCGCCAGGTTCATGCCGGCGTGCAGCGACAGCGTGGTTGCGTCGAGCTCGCTCGAGCCGAACAGCGGCCCCTGCACGCCCGACAGGTTGATGTAGTTGTCGCGGTCGGCCGAGCCGGTCGAGTACTGCGCGCTGAGCTCGAGCAGCGGCAGCGCTGCCGTCGCATCGGGGCGCAGCGCGTAGCGCAGCACGCCGGTGAAGTCGCCGCCGCTGGTGGCGCGCACCCCCGACGAGATCGGGAAGCGGAACTCGTCGTCGGTGTAGGTGTAGCCGAGCACCAGGTCGATCAGGTGCGCGTCGATCTCGGCGCTGGTGCGCGAGCCGATCAGGAACTGGCTCGCCTTGCGCTGCGGGCGGTCGCGGATCACGTTCGGCCCCGGGTTGATCGCCACCCCCGGCGCGATCACCACCGGCCCGGCGTGGACCTGGCGCGGGTCGGTCTCGAGTTCGTGCTTGGTCAGCGGCCCGGCGACGTCGAAGTCCAGGTCGGTGTAGCTCGCGAAGACCCGGGTCTTGACCGTGTCGGACAGCAGGTAGCCGGCGTTGGCGCCGATCGCGCTGCGCCGGGAATCGTTGTAGACGCGCCAGCCGTTGCGGTCGCTGAAGTCGGCCTGGATCAGGCCGTCGAGCTCGTCGGTCGCGCCGCCGGCGCGGCCGGACAGGCTGACCTGGCCGAAGGAGCCGCCGCTGGCGCTGGCCGACAGCCCCGGCTGGCCGATGCCGGTGGGCGAGACCAGGTTGATCGCGCCGCCGAGCACGGTGGCGCCCAGCCGGTTGGCCATGTAGCCGCGGTAGACCTCGATCGCCGCCGCCTGCCGCGGGTTGGCGAAGCCGACGATGTACGAGCCGTCGGCCCGGTTCAGCGGCAGCCCGTCCTGCAGCACGAGCACGCCGCGCTCGACCGGGTTCTGCTGCAGCCCCGAGCCGCGCACCTGCAGCCGCGGCTGGTCGTTGCCGCCGAAGAAGTCCTGCACGACGACGCCCGGCACCATCTGCAGCGCGCGCGACAGGGTCAGGTTGGCGCTGGCCGGCAGGTCCTCGGCGTCGACCCGGGCGACGCCGCCGGGCAGGGCGTCGAGCCGCTCGGCCGCGGGCTCGACCGACTGCCCCTTGACGACGATCGTGTCGAACACGGTCGCGCCCGGGGTTGCCGACTGCGCGTGCGCCAGCCCGCCGACGCCGGCCAGCAGCAGTGCGGCCGCCGCCGCCAGGGCGAGGTGGGTCGCCGGGGCTGCGTGCGAGCGACGGGCTGATCGAATCAGGGCCGGGATGGTGATGGGTGCGGGGCAGGCGGGTTCGGTGGTCGACATGAGCTTGGGGTGCGCGGCGGCGTTGGGGGCAGGGTCTGGTCCGATGCGTGCTGCCTGGCGACAGGCAATCGGAACCAGAAACCCGCCAACATAGAAGCAAATACGAATCGTTATCATTGTAGGCAGTGTTATTTATGGCAACAACGGCTAAACTGACGGGGTTGCATCAGGGTTTTCACGAGGGTCGACGTGCGGTCGGCCCCGTCTGCCACCGCTTCGGAAGCTCGTCATGGTCGTCAAGTCACCCTCGCTGCCCCGTCGCCGCGCGCTGCGCTTCATCGGTGCGGGCCTCGCCGCCCCCGCGCTGCTCGGCCGCCCGGCCGCCGCCGCACCGCTGACCGAGCTGGTGCTGTTCGGGCCGCCGGCCGGGCCGTCGATCGTGCTGGCGCAGGCGATCGCGTCGGGCGCGCTGGCGCCGCTGGCCGCCAAGGCGAGCCTGAAGGTCTGGCGCAACCCCGACGAGATGCGTGCCGGGCTGACCTCGGGGACGATGAACGCGCTGGTGCTGCCGGTGCAGGCGGCGGCCAACCTCTACAACCGCGGCATGAAGCTGCGGCTGCTGAACATCATGACCACCGGGCTGCTGTACATCATCGCGGCCGACCCGCGGATCGACGGCTTCGCCGCGCTGAAGGGCCGCAAGCTCGCGGTGCCGTACCGCAACGACATGCCCGACTTCGTCGTCGACAGCCTGCTCGCGCACCACCGGCTGAAGCCCGGCGCCGACCTGGCGATCGAGCACACCGGCACGCCGACCGAAGCGGTGCAGCTGCTGCTGGCCGGCCGGGTCGACGCGGTGCTGGCGGCCGAGCCTGCCTGCACCGCCGCGGTGATCCGCGGCAAGCAGCTGGGCAAGGACATCCGGCGGGTGATCGACGTGCAGCAGGCCTGGGGACAGGTCAGCGGCAAGGAGCCGGTGCTGCCGCAGGCGGGGCTCGCGCTGACCGACGCGCTGACCGGCGCGAACCCGGGCCTGGCGGACACGCTGCAGGCGGCGCTGGCGGCCGCTGCGGCCCAGGTCAACGCCGACCCGACGGGCGCCGCCGCGCACGCGGCGCCGGCGCTGGACTTCCCGGCGCCGGTGCTGGCCGCGTCGATTCCCAGCTCCAACCTGGTCGCGATCCGCGCGCGCGCGGCGCGCCCGGCGATCGAGGCGATGCTCGGCCTGCTCGCCGAGCGCGACCCGGCGATCATCGCCGGGCGGCTTCCCGGCGACGGCTTCTACCTGTAGGCCGCGCCGGCCGCGCGCGAACTTCCTCGGGCACGCCGAACATGCACTGGGCGCTGGACCGGCTGGGGCGCACCGGCCGCTTCCTGTGGTCGGCCTGGTCGGGGCTGGCGGCGCTGTGCCTGCTGGCGGCGCTGTGGCAGGTGGGGCACGAGACCTACGGCGACTTCATCCTGCCGGCGCCGCTGGCCACCGTGCAGGCGGCGCTGGACGCGCTGGCGCGGCCGCAGACCTGGGACATCGCGCGGCTGACGATCGGCCGCTCGCTGCAGGGCTTCGTCGCCGCCAGCCTGGCCGGCGCGCTCGCCGGGCTGGCGGCCGGTTACTCGGCGGCGACGCTGCGGCTGGCGCGGCCGCTGGTCACGGTGCTGCTGGGCGTGCCGCCGATCGCCTGGATCGTGCTGGCGATGATCTGGTTCGGCTCGACCGACGGCACCGTGGCGGTGACGATCATGGTGGCCGCGTCGCCGGTGGTTTTCGTCGGCGTCGCCGAAGGCGTGATGTCGCGCGACCGCGGGCTGGACGCGATGGCCCGCGCGTTCGCCGCGAACGCCTGGCGGCGGCTGACCACGCTGTCGCTGCGCCACGTCGCCGCGCACCTGTTCCCGGCGCTGGTGCTGGCGCTGGGCGTGGCCTTCAAGGTCGCGGTGATGGCCGAGCTGCTGGCCAACGTCGGCGGCATCGGCGGCGAGCTGGCGCGCAGCCGCGCGAACCTGGACATCGCCGCCGCACTGGCCTGGATCCTGATCGCGGTGGCCGCGCTGATCGCGGTCGAGTACGGCGTGATGCACCCGGTGCGCGCCGAGTTCGAGCGCTGGCGCGCGGCCGCGCAGCCGTGGGGGGTCAAGCGGTGACGCCGCTCGCGCTCGCCGGCGTCGGCCACGCGTACTTCGGGCGCACCGTGCTCGACCGGATCGACCTGCGGGTCGAGCCGGCGCAGGTGGTCGCGCTGGTCGGCCCGTCGGGCTGCGGCAAGTCGACGCTGGTGCACATCGCCGCCGGCATCGTCGAGCCGACCCACGGCAGCGTGCAGCGCGCGAGCCGCCGCCACGCGATGGTCTTCCAGGAGCCGCGGCTGCTGCCGTGGGCGACCGCGCGCGACAACATCGCGTACCCGCTGCGCATCGCCGGCGCCGGCCGCGGCGAGCGCCGCCGGCGCGCCGAGGCGGCGGCGCAGCGCGTCGCCTTCGCCGCCGTCGACCTGGACAAGTACCCGGTGGAGCTGTCCGGCGGCATGCGCCAGCGCGTGGCGATCGCGCGCGCGCTGTGCGTGGAGCCCGACTTCGTGTTCTTCGACGAGCCCTTCACCGCGCTGGACGTGGCGCTGAAGCGGCGGATGCAGGACCTGGTGATCGACGCCGCCCGCAGCGCGCGCTTCGCCGCGCTGTTCGTCACCCACGACCTGAGCGAGGCGGCGCGCATCGCCCACCGGATCGTCGTGCTCGACGCCGACGGCGATGGCATCGTCGGCGAGCGCCCGGTGCCGGGCGAGCCGGGCGGGCGCGACGACCGCCGCGTGTTCGAGCTGGTGCAGCACTGGCTGCGCGAGGACCCGCTGTTCCGCCACATCCACGACGTCGACGAACGCCGGCTCGCATGACCCCCGCCCCTGCCCCCGCGCGCACGCTGCCGCTGTCCAGGATCCTCGGCGACGAGGGCTTCAGGCTGTTCTTTCCGCTGGGCGCGCTGTACGCGGCACTGTGGCCGCTGCAGTGGGTGCTGGTGTTCGGCCTGGGGATGCCGCTCGTGCGCAGCACGCCGCCGACGCTGTGGCACGCGCACGAGATGATCTTCGGCGCCTTCGGCGGCGCGCTGATCGGCTTCATCACCACCGCCGCGCCCGAGTGGACCGACACGCCGCGGCTGCGCGGCCGGGCGCTGTACCTGCTGGCCGCGCTGTGGGGCGGCGGCCGGGTGGTCGGCTTCCTCGGCGCCGACGCGATCGGCTGGCTGGGCGCCGCCTGCGACCTCGGCTGGCTGCTGCTGCTGACCGGCTACGTGCTGCGCATCTCGGTTCGCAAGCGCAGCGACAACCTGCTCGCGTTCATCCTGTGGCTCAGCGCACTGGCCGCGTGCCAGGCCGGCGTGCGCTACGCGTTCGCCGCTGGCGACATCGAGCTGGCGCTGCTGCTGCTGCGCTGCGCCGGCCTCGTATTCCTCGGCCTGCTCGGGCTGGCGCTGGCGCGGATCACGGTCGCGGTCAGCAACCTGGTGCTCGACCCGGGCCAGGCGACCTCGCCGTTCCGCCCGCACCCGGGGCGGCTGAACCTGGCGCCGGGACTGGTCGCGCTGGCGATCGCCGGCGAGCTCGCCGGGCTGTCGCCGGCGGCGAGCGGCTACCTGATTGCCGCCGCCGGCGCCGCGTTCCTCGACCGCGTCGGCGAGGCCTTCATCGGCCGCGCGGCGCTGCGCGCCGAGATCCTGGTGCTCGCCGGCTCCAGCCTGCTCGCCGGCACCGGCCTGATCCTGGTGGGCGTCGCGCGGCTGGGCGCGCCGCTGGCGCAGGCGAGCGGGCTGCACGTCGCGCTGATGGGCGGGCTGGGTCTGGGCGTGCTCGCGGTGTTCTCGATCGCCGGGCTGCTGCACGCGCACCAGCCGCTGGCCTTCGCGCGCTCGACCCGGATCGCGGCGGTGCTGCTGGTCGCGGCGGTCGCGCTGCGGGTGCTGCCCGAACTCGGCCTGCTGCCGCAGCCGCCGGGCCCGCCGTTCGCGCTGGCCGCGGCGCTGTGGGCCGGCGCGTTCCTGCTGTGGCTGAAGGGCTACTGGCCGCTGCTGTCCAGCGCGGCGACCCTGGTCGCGCCCGCCGCGCTTGCAGCCGCAGCGTCGGCCGGACCCGAGGCCGCGCCCCGCGCGCAGGTGCAGCCGCTGCGCGAACCCGAGCGCGACGCGGCCTGAGCGGCGCCGGCGAGCCGTCGGCGTGCCGG
>CAZKCJ010000118.1:0-233 GCA_964550885.1 uncultured Rubrivivax sp.
TGCGGCCGCGCGGGTCGGCTGCCGCCACAATCGAGCGATGGTTTGGCTGCTGTTCGAAGCCCTGCTCGTGCTCGCGCTGCTGGGGTTCATCGTCTGGTGGGTGATGTTCGCCGGCCGCCGGCGGGGCGAGCGCCGCGACGACTGATCAGCGCGCCCACAGGAAGCTGGTCGGGCGCTGGCGCAGCCGCTGGCGCAGCGCGGCGGCGATCCGCCGGCGATCGGCGCGGCGCACG
>CAZKCJ010000118.1:243-8445 GCA_964550885.1 uncultured Rubrivivax sp.
GCGCACGCCGCGCGCGTTGGCGGCGAGCTTCAGCGCGAGCCAGAAGCTGACGCTGACGTTGAGCAGGCCGGTCACCGCGAGCCCCGCCAGGCACCACCAGAAGGCCGGCTCGCGCAGCACCGCGGTACCGAGCGCGCCGGCGGCGGCGCCCAGCTGGCCGGCCGACAGGGTCACGTGGCGCACGTCCAGCGGCAGGCCGAAGAAGTCGAGCACCGGCGGCAGCAGGCCGAGCATCAACCCGAGCGACACGTTCGAGGTCACCGCGCTGATGTTGTGCCGCCACCAGCCGGCCCAGCGCTGCGCGCGCCCCGCGCCCAGCCGCGCGACCACGGCAGGATTCCAGGCGAGCGCGCTGTCCAGCCGGTGCAGCACGAACCAGTTCTCGACCCAGCCGGCCAGCAGCGAGCTGACGAACAACAGCACGCCGGTGAAGGCGGCGAAGAGCGCGGTCGGCCCGAGCAGCGTCAGCGAGTGCAGCACGTGCTCGGCCTGCTCGGCGCCGACCAGCGGCCGGCCGCTGAGTGCGATCCACAGCAGCTGCCCGAGCAGCACCAGCGGCGCGACCGCGCCGACGTTGCCGAACACGCCCGCCGCCTGCGAGCGCAGCAGGTGGGCGACGTCGTCGACGAAGGCCTCGACCTTCGCCGGCGTGCTCACGTCGCCCAGCCGCTGCGCCATCGCCGGCGCGGTCATCGCCGGCTGCTTGGTCGCCACCGTCCAGTGCGCCAGCATGATCAGCACGAAGCTGGTCGCGTAGTTCGCGCCGTACCAGACGCCGGTCCAGAACGCGTGCAGCCCGATCGCGCCGATGCCGAACTTCAAGAAGGTGGTCGCCGCCATCACCGCGCCGCCGCCGGCGGCGCGGCGCAGCATCGCGCGGTACTCGTCGCGGGTGCGGGCGATGTAGTGCTCGCCAGTCTCGGCGCTGCGCTCGGCCATCTTGCGCGCGAGCTGCGCGTAGTGCTGCGCGAGCAGCGCGCGGATCCGCCGCCGCTGGCCCAGCGCCTCGACCAGCGCGACCACCAGCCGCCGCAGCTCCTGCCCCGGCGCGTCGGCCAGCAGCGTGTCCAGCAGCTGCTCGCTGCGGTCGATCCGCCCGATCAGCTGGTCGGCCGCGTAGACGATGTCCACCGACACGCCGAACTCTTCCAGGTGGTCGGCGATCGTGTCGACCGCGCTGCGGCAGCGGGCAAACAGCGCGCGCAGGAAGGTCGCGCGCTGGCGCAGCAGCGCGGCGTCGGCGGGCTCGGCGAGCAGCGCCTGGCGCAGCTCCTCGGCGGCGACCGCGAGCTGACGGAACGGGTCGTCGGCCAGCGCCTGCGCCGCCATGCGCTTGCGCAGCACCCCCGAGAAGCCGAAGGCGCTGATCGCCGCGACCAGGTAGCTCAGCGCGTCCAGCAGCTGCACCCGCCACGCCTGCTCGTCGCGGCCGCGCCAGCCTGGGGCGCCGAGCCGCGCCAGCGTGGCGTCGTCGATCGCCCGGATCCAGTCGGCGTCCTCGGGGCGGAACAGCAGCCCGAACAGCTCGGCCAGCTCGGCGGTGTCGGGGGTGGCCGGCAGCCACTGCTCGAGCAGCCGCTCGCGCACCTCGATCAGCAGCGCCAGCCGCGGGCCGAAGCCGAAGTCGGCGAACAGCCCCGCGACCCGCAACTCGCGCCAGAACGCGCGCAGCAGCGCGGCCACGCGCTCGCCGTGCTCGGGGTTCTGCTCGAGCACGTTGAGCAGGTGCTTCAGCCGCAGCACCGGCACCGGCGTCGCGCCGGCGGCGGCGCGGCGCGGCACGTGGCGCAGCCACTCCATCAGCCGCACCAGCCACAGGTGGCGCTCGGCGCGCGTGGCGCGCGGGTCGGCGGCGTTGAGCAGCGCCGGCAGGTCCCAGGGGTCGCCGCCGCGGCCGAACAGCCGCGCGCGCAGGCTGCGCGCTGCGCTGCCGGGGGTGGACGCTGCGCTCACGCTATCGCGCGGGTCGGCCTGGATCCGGTGGTAGCGCGCACGGCGCGCACCCCCGACGGATGACGCTGCCCGCGGGCCGGATCTCGGGTGCGCATGCGGTGTCGGTGGCGGCTGCGAGCGCTCGGCTGCCGACGCTGGGCTCAGTGCAGCGCGCCTGGGCGGGCCAGCGACACCGGGGCGATCGCCGCATCGAAGGGATGCGCGTCCTCGGTCATGCAGAAGAAGGTCCCCTGCATCGTGCCCAGCGGCGTGGCGATGCGCGTCCAGCTGGTGTACTCGAAGCTCTCGCCGGGCTTGAGCAGCGGCTGGTGGCCGACCACCGCCAGGCCGCGGACCTCCTCGGCGCGGCCGTCGGCGTCGGTGAACACCCAGTGCCGCGCGACCAGCTGCCCGGCGACGTCGCCGTCGTTGGTGATCGTCACCGTGTAGGCGAAGGCGAACGGACCCTCGGGCTCCTGCGACTCGTCGGGCAGGTACTCGGTGCTGACGCTGCAGCGAAAGTGCGGGCTGCTCATCGGCGCCGATTCTAGGCAGCCACCTAGAATCGGTCGCGCTTCGTCGTCGACCCAGCCGCCGCGTGACCGTCCACCGCATCGCCCCGAGCATCCTGTCGGCCGACTTCGCGCGGCTGGGCGACGAGGTGCGCGCGGTGATCGACGCCGGCGCCGACTGGATTCACGTCGACGTGATGGACAACCACTACGTGCCGAACCTGACGATCGGCCCGATGGTGTGCGCGGCGATCCGCCCGCACGCGCAGCGCGCCGACGGCACCCGCGTGCCGGTCGACGTGCACCTGATGGTGCAGCCGGTGGACGCGCTCGCGCAGGCCTTCGCCGCCGCCGGCGCCGACTGGATCAGCTTCCACCCGGACGCGAGCATCCACGTCGACCGCACGCTGCAGCTGATCCACGCGGCCGGCTGCAAGGCCGGGCTGGTCTACAACCCGGCGACGCCGATCGACACGCTGGAGTGGGTGCTCGACCGCGTCGACCTGGTGCTGGTGATGAGCGTGAACCCGGGCTTCGGCGGCCAGAGCTTCATCGCCAGCGCGCTGCGCAAGCTCGAGCGCGTGCGCCGGCTGATCGACGCGAGCGGCCGCGACATCCGGCTCGAAGTCGACGGCGGCATCAAGGTCGACAACATCCGCGCAGCCGCCGACGCCGGCGCCGACACCTTCGTCGCCGGCAGCGCGGTCTTCGGCGAGCGCGACTACCGCGCGGTGATCGACGCGATGCGCGCGCAGCTGGCGCGCGGCTGAGCCGGCTGCCCACGGCGCGACGCCGCAGGCTCGGTGCCGCCGCGCCGGTGCGGCGCGCAGCGAACGTCGCTGTCCGTGTCGCCGCCGAACCGTCACCCGCGCAACGCGCGCTGCCCGGCAGCCGTTCAGCGCGGCTCGGCGCAGTCGTGGTAGGTCTGCCGGCCCTGCTCGTAGATGAACGCGGTGCGGCCCTTGTTCCAGAACTCGAAGCGCTCGTCGGGCGTCGTGTAGCGCGCGCCCGAGGCGGAGATCGCCTGCAGCAGCACCAGCCTGCGCCCGTCGGACAGCAGCAGCGACACGGTCGATGGCTCGCCGCTGCTGTAGACCGCGTCCACCCACTGCTCGCCGCTGCAGGCGTAGCGCGCGTGGTACACGCTCGCCGCGGTGGCCGCTCGGCACAGCCCGGCGAAGAACGCGGCGGCCGCGCAGCTGCGCTCGGCGCCGAAGCTGCAGCTGCCCTGCTCGGCGGCGCTGCCGGCGCCCGACAGCACCGCGTAGCGGCCGCCGCCCAGCGCGCAGTAGCGCGCCGCCGGCGTCGCGTAGCCGCTGACGTCGACGCCGCCCGCCGGGCAGTCGCCGCGCAGCAGCGCCCACTCCTCGCACTGGCGGTTGCCTGCGAAGCGGCACACGCCGAAGCTGCCGCCGGCGCCGTCGCGCTCGAGGACCAGGCTGCCGCCCTGCGCGACGCAGTGGGTCGACGCCGGGTTGGCCAGCGCCGCCGCCGGCCGCGGCGCGGCGGCGCCGGCTAGCGCGACCGCGAGCGCGAGCAGCGTGGTGGCCGGGGCCGTCGGCAGCGCCGGTGCGTGGGCTCGAGCCGGGCCGGCCCTCATGCGTCCACCCGGGCGCTGCCGTGGCTGAGCACCACCAGGTCGCGCTCGACGACCCGGGTGCGGAACGCGTGCTGCCCGCCGCCCAGCCGCCAGATCTCGACGCGCAGCGTCTCGCCGGGGAAGACCGGCGCCGAGAAGCGGCAGCCGAGCTCGCGCAGCCGCGCCGGGTCCCAGTCGCACAGCGTGCGCAGCAGCGCCACGCCGCTGACCCCCAGCGTGCACATGCCGTGCAGGATCGGCCGCGCGAAGCCGGCGGCCTGCGCCACCGCCGGGTCCACGTGCACCGGGTTGTAGTCGCCCGACAGCCGGTACAGCAGCGCCGCCTCGGGGCGGGTGGGCAGCTCGCACACGAGGTCGGGCGCGCGCTCGGGCACCGCCGCGCGCGCCGGCAGCGGCGGGTCCGACGGCTGGCCGCTGGCGCTGAAGCCGCCGTCACCGCGCAGGAAGATCACGCTGCGCGCGACCGCCAGCAGCCGGCCGCTGCCCGCGTCGCTGAGGTCGCGCTGCGTGACCATCAGCGCGCCCTTGCCGGCGCCCTTGTCGACCAGCGTGGTCACCCGGGTCAGGCCGCGCACCGCGCCCTCGGCCGGCAGCGGCGCGTGCAGCTGGATGCGCTGCTCGCCGTGCAGCAGCCGCACCCAGTCGATGCCGCTGGCCGGGTCCTTCGCCCAGAAGCCCGGGTAGCCGAGCACGCCGGCCATCATCGGCAGCGCCTGCAGCTGCGGCTCGTAGACGAAGCGCAGCTGCCGCGGGTCGGTCGGATCCTGCCCGAGGCCGAGCCCGAGCGCGTACAGGATCGTGTCGCGCGCGCCGTAGCGCTGCTCGACCGGCTGGAACGGCCAGCTCTTCAGCCTGGCGACGTCGATGGCCATGGCCTGCGGCCCGCTACGCCGCGCTCGTGACGGCCAGGGAGTCGATCACTCCCGGCACGTACCTGTCCTCGTCGATCGCCGGCCAGTGCAGGCCCAGCCCGCAGTCCACGATCTCGATCCGCGCGCCCCGGCCGCGCGCGCCGCCGCGATCTGCGCGTCGTGGCTGGTCTTGGCGGGTCTGGCCATGGGGCTTCCTCCGCACTCGTCGCAGTTCGGCGTGGCGCGCTGCCGCGATCGGCATCACCGGCGCACCTGCGCATTGCTCAGCGGCCCGCGCACCGCCCGCAGCGCCAGCGGGTCGATTTGCAGCTCGATCGCGCCGCCGTGGCCCAGCACGTGGACATGCGGTGGTGCGTGGTCGTGGACGCAGATCATGAACCGCAAGCCTGCTTCGATGAAGATGGTCGGCACGCCGCAGTGTAGGCGCGGCTGCCGAGCGTGCGGCGGCAACGGCCCCGGTCGAGATCACCGCCGCGGCCGCGTCAGCCCAGCGCGCCGCGCACCCCGCCCACCGCCCCCCACGGGTCGAGCAGCACGCCGGGGTTCATGATCCCCGCCGGGTCGGCCACGCGCTTGGCGGCGCGCAGCATCTCGCGGTACAGCGCCGGCAGCTCGGCCTCGTAGGCGGCGCGGTGGTCGCGGCCGACCGCGTGGTGGTGGGTGCAGGTGCCGCCGTGCTCGATCACCAGCCGGTTGATGCCGCGCTTGAGCTCGCGCCACGCGGCCAGCGCCGACGCGACGTCGCCCGGCGCGCCGGCGGCGAGCGCGAACGTGAAGTACGGCGCCGGCCCGTCCGGGTACAGGTGCGTGAAGCGGCAGGACACGAAGGCCTCGCGCCCGGTCGCGCGCTGCGCGAGCGCGGCGACGCCGTCGCGCATCGCCGCGTAGAAGGCGGCGAAGCGGTCCCAGGTGATCGCGGTCTCGAAGGTGTCGAGGATCAGCCCGCTGCCGACCGCCGGGTCGCGCCAGTACGGCATCCGCAGGAAGGCGTTGCGCCACGCGCCGGCGGCGCCCTGGCGGTGGTCCTGCGCGCCGCTGGCTGCGTCGCCTTCGCCGCCGTGGTCGCGCGCGAGCTCGAGCGCGCGCTGCAGCCACGCGTCCAGCGGGTGGTCGGCCGACTCGAAGGCGAGCACCAGCAGCGCGTGGCGGCCGTCGCCGCTGCCGGAGAACAAGGTCTCGGCCGGGTCCAGCAGCCGGCAGTTCGACGGCTGCAGGCCCGACTGCGCCAGCGCGCGCACCGCGTCGACCGCGCGCAGGTAGTCGCGAAAGCGCAGGCTCGCCGACGCGCGCCAGCGCGGCCGCTGCTGCACCCGTAGCCAGGCCTCGGTGAGTACGCCGAGCGTGCCCTCGCTGCCGAGCACCAGCCGGTCGGGCGCCGACCCGGCGCCCGACGCCGGCAGCCGGCGCGTCTGCATGAGCCCGGCCGGCGTGACCAGGCGGGTGCTCTCGACCAGGTCGTCGATGTGGGTGAGCAAGGTCGCGTAGTGGCCGCCGGCGCGGGTCGCGATCCAGCCGCCGAGGGTCGAGAACTCGAAGCTCTGCGGGAAGTGGCGCAGCGTCAGGCCGTGCGGCTTGAGCTGCGCCTCGAGCTCGGGGCCGAGCGCGCCGGCCTGGATGCGTGCGGCGCGGCTGCAGGGGTCGACCTCGAGCACACGGTTCAGCCGCTCGAGGTCCAGCGCCAGCGTGCCGGCGTAGGCGTCGCCCGCGGCCGGCTCCACGCCGCCGCACACGCTCGAGCCGCCGCCGAACGGAATCACCGTTGGAAAAGCTGCGGCGCGGCTGAAGCCGGGCGCGCACTCGCAGGGCTGACGTCCTCAGCGTCGGCCGTCGCTCGACAGGTCGAACCGCGGGTCGCACGCGAAGACGCTGCCCTGCGCCGCCGCTCTGCGGGAAGCGGCACCCGATACGCGAGACGGCGCGGCCGCTTCGCCCGCGACCGCCTCGGTTGCCGAGGTCGCTCGGCTGACTGCAACGGGACTACTCGCCGCGCGGCGACCGCTGCGGGGCAGCCGGGGAGAGTGGAGGATTACGTGGGCTCGACGCCCGACGCGGGCGTCGTTGCGTGCGATTCGCTCGCCCCGGTGAGGCTGCCGCCGGCTGCAGCCTCGTGGTAGTCGGCTGCGCGTCGTTCTACCTCGACTCCACCGGCCGCGGCTGCCGTGCGTGCCAGCTCGCTGAGCTCCACGTACGCCAGCTGCGGATGATGCGCGGCAACCGCCGCGGCCGCAGCGCCGCAGGGGCGCTGCCGACATATCCGAGGCTCGCGGCCGCAGCGCTGCAGCGCCGTCGGCAGTCCGGCCCGGCATGCAGCCGACTGCACCATCACCGCGACCCGCGCCCGGGCCGCGCGCGCCTGAACCCGACGCAGCTGTCCGCTCCAGCACGCCCGCTCGGGCAAGCGCCTGCGCAGCCCGCTGGTAGCCCACCGGCTCGAGGCGCGGCCCAGTCGCCATTCATCTATTGACGAGTCATTCGCCCCCGGTCACCGGTCGCCTTGCGCCTGCGCGATCAACCGCAGGCCATCGCCGCGACTGAAGTAGTAATCGCCTGCTGGGCTGATCACCACGGCGCGATGCGCACGGGCATCCGAGAAGTAGCGCCATGCGTGGCCCGGCTGCCCCGCGGTTGCCGCATTGGGCACGGCCTGCATGCCGTCGTCCACGCCCAGTGCGCGCGTGTCGCCGTCGCGCTGCTGCCCAATCAGGTTCAACCCCTTGCCGCGGCTGAAGTAGTAGTCGCCGTCGGGGCTGATGACCACGGCGCGGTGCGCCCTGATGTCCGAGAAATAGCGCCAGCGATAGCCGGGCTCCCCGGGTGCAGCCGTGGTGGGAACGGCCTGCATCAGATGCTCGGCGGCTTCCCCGCGGTCGGCCGCGACGGCGTTCCCGATCCAGATCGAGGCGGTTGCGGCGACTGCGGCGACCAATCCGATCGACGCGATGGATGCCGCTCTGATGCTTGACTTCATGTCGAGACTCCCTTCGTGCGTCACGCAGTCGATATCGACTGTGCCCGCAGTCTCGACCAGGCATGATGAACCGGGGCTGAACGCGCCGTTCATCTGATCCGCGGCCCGGCACCCGATCCGCTGTGCACTCGTCCGTCGAGCGGCTCGCGCGCTGCGGCGGCAACACGGAGTGGATCCGGCTTCGCCGTCACCTGCCGCGACGCGCTCGGCCTGCGGACGCGGCCGAGTCATTCCGGACCCGGTCGGATCGACAACCGGGCGATCTCATACTAAGTTGCGTTCAATGATATAGAAGTGATCCATTCGAACCCGGTCATC
>CAZKCJ010000119.1:0-8416 GCA_964550885.1 uncultured Rubrivivax sp.
CGCGGCCGGCGCCGCGGCCGCGCGCTGCAGCGCATCGGCCTGCCGGCGGCGCCCCCCACCGCTGCGCCCGCCGCCGATGAAGGCCGGGCGATCGGTGCTGTTCGTCGGCGGCGGCGCGGCCGCGATCGCCGGCGCCGCTGCGCTGCTGCTGTGGCCCGGCGGCGAGCGGCCGGTCGAGCTGCGGCCCGACGACCCGGCGGTGGTCGCGCGCGGGCAGCAGGTCTACGCGGCCCACTGCGCGAGCTGCCACGGCGCACGGCTCGAAGGCCAGCCCGACTGGCGCGAGCGCGGCCCCGACGGCCGCCTGCCGGCGCCGCCGCACGACCCCAGCGGCCACACCTGGCATCACCCGGACGAGGCGCTGTTCCGCATCACCCGCGACGGCATCGCCGAAGTCGCCGGCCTGCCCGACTACGCGACCGCGATGCCGGTGTACCGCGGCGTGCTCAGCGACGCCGACATCGTCGCGGTGCTGTCGTTCATCAAGGCGCAGTGGCCGGCCGACATCCGTGCGCGGCAGGACCAGTTCAACCGCAAGGCCGGCGGCTGAAGCGCGGCGGGCTGCGGCCGCGCCCGGCGCGGCACGGCAAGCGCCCGGCCGACGGCAGCGCGCTGCTGCCCGCCTGCGCGTGCGCGCGCTCCGCGCCGCCGGCAAGCCGCCGGTTCGGCACTGCACGCCGAGACCGCAGCGCGCCGCGCGCCGGGTAGCCGCGTGAGCCTGGCCAGCGCCGACAGCCGCCTCGGCCGCCGCTCGTACTACGCGGCGACCGCGGCGCGCGCCGCGGCCTGGCCGGCGCTGCAGGGCGACGCCGACTGCGACGTCGCCGTGGTCGGCGGCGGGCTGGCCGGCGTGACCGCCGCGCTCGAGCTGGCCGAGCGCGGCTTCGCGGTGCGGCTGCTCGAGGCCGAGGCGATCGGCTTCGGCGCCAGCGGCCGCAACGGCGGCCAGGCCATCTACGGGCTGGCCTGCGACCCGCGCACGATCGAGCGCCAGCTCGGCCGCAGCGACGCGCAGCGCGTGTGGGCGATGACGCTCGACGCGCTCGCGCTGCTGCGCGAGCGGATCGCGCGCCACCGGATCGACTGCGACTGGCGCGACGGTCACCTGGACGCGGCGACCAGCCCGCGCAAGGCGCGCGCGCTGCACGCCTGGGCCGAGCGGCTGGAGCGCGACTACGGCTACGCGCTGCAGCCGATCGGGCGCGCGCAGCTGCCGCGCTGGATCGCCAGCGACCGCTACCACGCAGCGCTGTACGACCGGCGCAGCGGCCACCTGCACCCGCTGAAGTACCTGCTGGGCCTGGCGCAGGCCGCGCACGACGCCGGCGTGCGCCTGCACGAGCACACGCCGGTGCAGGCGCTGCAGCCGGGCGCGCGCGTGCGGCTGACGACGCCGCAGGGGGCGGTGCAGGCGCGCCACGTGCTGCTCGCGGCCAACGTCTACCTGCAGCGGCTGGCACCGCGGCTGGCCGTGCGGATCATGCCCGTCGGCACCTACATCGCCTGCACCGAGCCGCTGGACGCGGCCCTCTGCGACGCGCTGATCCCGTCGCGCGCGGCGGTCAGCGACACCGACTTCGTGCTCGACTACTTCCGCACCACCGCCGACCAGCGGCTGCTGTACGGCGGGCGGGTCAGCTACAGCACGGCGACGCCGGCCAACCTCGCGGCGAGCATGCGCCGGCGGATGCTGCGCACCTTCCCGCAGCTGGGCGACGCGCGCGTGGCCTACGCGTGGGGCGGCTTCGTCGACATCACGCGCAGCCGCGCGCCCGACTTCGGCCGGCTGCCGGCGGCCGGTGGCGGCGCGGCGAACGTGTACTACCTGCAGGGCTTCTGCGGCCACGGCGTCGCGCTCGCCGGGCTCGCGGGCAAGCTGGTGGCCGAGGCGATCGCCGGCGACGCCGCGCGCTTCGACCTGTTCGCGCGGCTGCGCCACCGGCCCTTCCCCGGCGGGCCGCTGCTGCGGATGCCTACGCTGGTGCTGGGCATGGCCTGGTATCGACTGAAGGATCTGATCGGATGAGCCACGACGCGTCCCGCCCGCTGGTGCTGGTGCCGGCCTGCAACCGCTGGCTCGGCGGCCATCCGTACCACGTCGCCGGCAACAAGTACGTCGACTTCGTGCGGCTGGCCGGCTGCCTGCCGCTGGTCGTGCCCGACGCCAGCGCCGACGAGGCCCCGCAGCTGCTCGCGTTGGCCGACGGCGTGCTGCTGACCGGCTCGCCGTCGAACGTCGAGCCGCGGCACTTCGGCGAAGCGGTGCTCGACCCGGCGCTGCCGCTGGACCCGCAGCGCGACGCGTGGACCCTGCCGCTGGTGCCGCAGCTGCTGGCGCGCGGCCTGCCGCTGTTCGCGATCTGCCGCGGCGCGCAGGAGGTGAACGTCGCGCTCGGCGGCTCGCTGCACCAGGCGGTGCAGCAGGTGCCGGGGCTGGCCGACCACCGCGCCGATCCGCAGCTGCCGGTCGCGCAGCAGTACGCGCCGCGGCACCCGGTGCAAGTCGAGCCCGGCGGGGTGCTGGCGGCGATCGCCGGCCGCGACCGCTTCGACGTCAACTCGCTGCACGGCCAGGGCCTGCACCGGCTGGCCGCCGGGCTGAGGGTCGAGGCGCGCGCGCCCGACGGCCTGGTCGAGGCCTTCAGCCTGCCCGGCGCCGAGGGCTTCAACCTGTGCGTGCAGTGGCACCCGGAGTGGCAGGCCGCCGCGAACCCGGTGTCGCGCAACCTGGCGCGCGCGTTCGGCGACGCCTGCCGCGCACATCGGCACGCCCGCGAGTCGGCAGCCCGCCGCAGCGAATAGCCGCCGCCGGCGGCCGTGCGGCAGCGGCAGCGTACAGTCGGCACGTCGCCGCGCAGCACGCCGCACCCATCGCACGAGCTGCAACCTCAGCCCCCCGACCTGCACCTCCCATGGCCCAGCGCGAGAACTTCAGCTTCGCCGACCTCGAGCAGTGGCTCAACGACCGCCGCGTGACCGAGATCGAGTGCCTGGTGCCCGACCTGACCGGCGTCGCCCGCGGCAAGATCCTGCCGCGCGAGCGCTTCACCGAGGACCGCGGCATGCGGCTGCCCGAGGTGGTGGTGGCGATGGGCGTGACCGGCGAGTTTCCCGACAAGGGGCCGTTCTACGACGTGATCAGCCCGACCGACCACGACATGCACCTGCGCCCCGACCCGGGCACGGTGCGGCTGGTGCCGTGGGCGGCGGACCCGACCGCGCAGGTGATCCACGACTGCTACGACCGCAGCGGCAGCCTGGTGCCGTACGCGCCGCGCTCGGTGCTGCGCCGGGTGTGCGAGCGGTACGCGGCCGAGGGCTGGGCGCCGGTGGTCGCGCCCGAGCTGGAGTTCTACCTGCTCGAGCGCAACACCGACCCCGACGTGCCGCTGAAGCCGCCGGTGGGCCGCAGCGGGCGCAGCGAGACCAGCCGGCAGTCGTACTCGATCGACGCGGTCAACGAGTTCGACCCGCTGTTCGAGGACATCTACGACTACTGCGACAAGATGGAGCTGAACGTGGACACGCTGATCCACGAGATCGGCGCCGGCCAGATGGAGATCAACTTCTTCCACGCGCACCCGCTGGACCTGGCCGACGAGGTGTTCCTGTTCAAGCGCACGGTGCGCGAGGCGGCGCTGCGCCACGACATGTTCGCGACCTTCATGGCCAAGCCGATCGCCGGCGAGCCCGGCAGCGCGATGCACGTGCACCAGAGCGTGGTCGACCTGGCCAGCGGCAACAACCTGTTCAGCCGCGCCGACGGCAGCCCGTCGCGCGAGTTCCTGTGGTACATCGGCGGCCTGCAGCGCTACATCCCGGCGGCGATGGCGCTGTTCGCGCCCTACGTCAACAGCTACCGGCGGCTGTCGCGCTACACCGCCGCGCCGATCAACATCCAGTGGGGCGTGGACAACCGCACCGTCGGCATCCGCTCGCCGGTGGCGTCGCCGCAGGCGCGGCGGGTCGAGAACCGGGTGATCGGCGCCGACGCCAACCCCTACGTCGCGATCGCCGCCACCCTCGCCTGCGGCTACCTCGGGATCAAGCAGCAGCTCGAGCCGACGCCCGAGTGCAGCGGCAACGCCTACCTCGGCGACTACCAGCTGCCGCTGAGCCTGGGCGACGCGCTGCAGCTGCTGCGCGACGAGACCGCGCTGGCCGAGGTGCTGGGTGCGGCCTTCGTCACCGTCTACGCCGAGGTCAAGGAGGCCGAGCACGCCGAGTTCATGAAGGTGATCTCGCCCTGGGAGCGCGAGCACCTGCTGCTGCACGTGTGAGCCCGCGCTGCGGCGCAGCGCGCAGCCGTTGCCGCCGCTGGCTCGACGCCTGCACGGCCGCGCCAGACCCGCCGCACCGGCCCGCAGCCCACCCCCGACGCCCATGAAGCCCTCGACCCGCAGCACCGCGCAGTGGCAGGCCGCCGACGCCGCGCACTTCCTGCACCCGTTCACCGACCACGGCGCGCTCGCGCAGCGCGGCGCGCGCATCATCACCCGCGCCGACGGCATCTACCTGTGGGACAGCGACGGCCACCGGATCCTCGACGCGATGTCGGGCCTGTGGTGCGTGAACGTCGGCTACGGCCAACGCGCGCTGATCGACGCGGCCACCCGGCAGCTGCGCGAGCTGCCCTTCTACAACGCGTTCTTCCAGACCGCGACGCCGCCGGCGATCGAGCTGGCCGAGCTGCTGGCCGAGGTCTCGCCGCCGCAGTTCCAGCACGTGTTCTTCACCGGCTCGGGCTCCGAGGGCAACGACACGATCGTGCGGATGGTGCGCCGCTACTGGCAGCTGCTCGGCCAGCCGCAGCGGCAGCTGATCATCAGCCGGGTCAACGCGTACCACGGCTCAACGATCGCCGGTGCGTCGCTCGGCGGCATGAGCGGCATGCACGCGCAGGGCGGGCTGCCGATCCCCGGCATCGTGCACATCGAGCAGCCGCACTGGTGGCTGCACGGCCGGCCCGCCGGCCTGGAGCGCGAGGCCTTCGGGCTGCAGGCGGCGAGCTGGCTGGAGGCCAAGATCGCCGAGGTGGGGCCCGAGCACGTCGCCGCGTTCATCGGCGAGCCGGTGCAGGGCGCCGGCGGCGTGATCGTGCCGCCGGCCAGCTACTGGCCCGAGGTGCAGCGCATCTGCGACCGCCACGGCATCCTGCTGGTCAGCGACGAGGTGATCTGCGGCTTCGGCCGCACCGGCCGCTGGTTCGGCTGCGAGACCATGGGCGCCCGCCCCGACCTGATGACCTTCGCCAAGGGCGTGACCAGCGGCTACGTGCCGCTGGGCGGGGTGCTGGTCGGCGAGCGCGTCGCGCGCGTGCTGATCGAGCGCGGCGGCGAGTTCACGCACGGCTACACCTACTCCGGCCACCCGGTGGCCTGCGCGGTCGGCGTGGCCAACCTGCGGCTGGTGCGCGAGCTCGGACTGGTCGAGCGCGTGCGTGACGACCTGGGGCCCTACCTGGCCGAGCAGTTCGCGGCGCTGGCCGCGCACCCGCTGGTCGGCGAGGTGCAGACCTGCGGGCTGATGGGCGCGCTGCAGCTGGTGCGCGACCGCTCCAGCGGCGCGCCCTTCCCCGCCGAGCTCGAGTTCGGCATGGTCTGCCGCGGCCACTGCTTCGCCAACGGGCTGGTGATGCGCGCGGTCGGCGACCGGATGATCGTCGCGCCGCCGCTGGTGATCACGCGCGCGCAGATCGACGAGATGGTCGCGCTGATCCGCCGCTGCCTGGACCTGAGCCTGGCCGACGCGCAGCGCAACCGCTGGCTGGGCTGAAGCGCCGCGGCGCCGGCGTAGGATCGGCGCCGGCGCGGCCGTGCGCGCCGAGGAAGCCCCGATGAACGACCTGCTCGATCGCCTGCGCAAGAGCGGCGTGCACACGCTGCTCGCGCAGTTCACCGACCTGGCCGGGGTGGCCAAGGGCAAGCTGGTGCCGCTCGCGCACCTGGACGAGCTGCTGACCCGCGGCGCCGGCTTCAGCGGCGCGTCGATCGCCGGCACCGGGCTGCCGCGGGTGGGCGCCCGCAGCGACTACTACGCGCGCGGCAACGCCAGCACCGTCAACGTGCTGCCGTGGATGCCGGGGGTCGCGCGGATCGTCTGCGACGGTTTCGTCGACGGCCAGCCCTTCGAGGCCTGCCCGCGCCAGGTGCTCAAGCGCGCCTGCGCGCGGCTGGCCGAGCGCGGCTGGCAGCTGCGCACCGGTCTGCAGCCCGAGTTCTACCTGCTGCAGCACACCGCGAGCGGCTGGGCCAGCGCCGACGCGCTCGACTGTCTGGAGCAGCCGGCCTACGACCTGAAGGCGCTGGCGCGGCGCAGCGACTTCCTGCACGCGCTGCACACCGCGCTGGCCGCGTGCGGCATCGACGTGCTGCAGCTCGACCACGAGGACGGCTGCGGCCAGTACGAGCTGAACTTCGGCTTCGACGACGCGCTCGCCAGCGCCGACCAGCTGATCCTGTTCAAGCTGGCCGCGCAGGCGCTGGCCGAGGCGCGCGGGCTGGTGTTCTCGATGATGCCCAAGCCCTTTGCCGACCAGCCGGGCAGCGGCATGCATCTGCACGTGTCGCTGTGGGGCGGCGGCAGCGCGCGCCACGCCGACCGCGCGAGCAACCTGTTCGTGCCGCACCGCGCCGACGGCAGCGCCGACCTGGAGGCGACGCTGTCGCCGCTGGGCCGGCAGTTCGCCGCCGGCGTGCTCGCGCACGGCGCCGCGCTCGCCGCTTTCGCCGCGCCGACGCTGAACTCGTACAAGCGGCTGCGCGGCGGGCTGGAGCCTTCGGGCGCGACGCTGGCGCCGGTGTGGATCGCGCACGGGCCGAACAACCGCAGCGCGTCGCTGCGTACGCTGCACGGCCGCTTCGAGTGGCGCGTACCCGACGCCGCCGCCAACCCGTACCTGGCGACCGCCGCGCTGATCGCCGCCGGGCTCGACGGCATCGACCGCAAGCTCGAGCTGCCGCCGGAGGCCACCGACGACCTGTGCGCGCAGCCGCCGGCGCAGCTGCAGGCGCGCGGCCTGGCGCGTCTGCCGGCCAGCCTGGGCGCGGCGCTGGACGCGCTCGCCGCCGACGCGGTGATCTGCGCCGCGCTCGGCGACGGCCTGCTGCAGCCGTACCTGGCGCGCGCACGCGCCGAGATCGACGCCTTCGAGCGCACGGTCACCGACTGGGAGCTGCGGCGCTACCTCGGCACGTTCTGAGCTCGCTGCCGCCTGCCACCGACTGCTCCACCCGCCCGCGCACCCGCGACGATCGAGGCGAGCGAAGCGGCCCGGCATCGATGCGCACCGCGATGCGCGCACGCCAGCGGCAGCCCGACCAGCGCCGGCCCACCCCGCATGGAGCCCACGCCCGTATCGACCGCATCGGCCGCAGCGCCGGCGCCAGCAGGCGCCGCAATCGTCGCTACAGATGCGACGCAGGCGCTGCCCTGGCTCGCCTGGGCGAGCCTGGCCGCGAGCATGGGCCTGGTCGGCGCCTACGTCGGGCTGTCCAAGCTGCTGGTCGCCGCGCTGCCGGTGTTCCTGCTCGCGTGGCTGCGCTTCGGCCTGGCGGCGGTCGCGATGCTCGGCTGGCTGCGCCGGCGCGCGGGCGACGCGCCGCTCGCCCGGCACGACCGCTGGCTGCTGTTCTGGGAGAGCTTCCTCGGCAACTTCCTGTTCTCGATCTGCCTACTGTACGGCGTCGCGCTGAGCACCGCGGTCGCCGCCGGCATCGTGATGGCGGCGATCCCGGCCGCAGTCGCGCTGCTGTCGCGGCTGTTCCTGCGCGAGCGGCTCACGCCGCGCGCGCTGGCGGCGATCGGCTGCGCGGTGCTCGGGATCGCACTGCTCGCGCTGGGCAAGGCGCCGGGCGGGGCGGCCGGCGCGGCCACCGCCACGCCGCTGGGCTACGCGCTGCTGCTGGGCGCGGTCTTCTGCGAGGCGAGCTACGTGGTGATCGGCAAGCGGCTCACCGGGCGGTTGTCGCCGCGGCGGATCAGCGCGCTGATCAACCTGTGGGGGCTGGCGCTGGTGACGCCGCTGGGGCTGTGGCAGGCGGCGCGCTTCGACTTCGGCGCGATGCCGGGGGCGATCTGGCTGCTGCTCGCGTTCTATGCGCTCAGCGCCAGCGTGGTCGCCGTGTGGCTGTGGATGCAGGGCCTGCGGCGCGTGCCGGCCACCCAGGCCGGGGTGTTCACGGTGATGCTGCCGCTCACCGCGGCGCTGGTCGGTGCCGGCTTCCTGGGCGAGGCCTTCGGCGCGCTGCACCTGCTGGCGCTGGCGCTGGCGTTGACCGGGCTGCTGCTGGCGACCTGGCCCGCGCGTGGCGGTCGCCGCGCAGCGCCCTAGCGCGCAGCCAGCCGCGACGCGCCACGATCCGGCCTGCGGGATCGCGCCGGATCGGCCGCCAACCCTCGCGCCTGCGCGCGGATC
>CAZKCJ010000120.1:0-8297 GCA_964550885.1 uncultured Rubrivivax sp.
GCCGGCTCGCTGCGCCTGCCCGAGGATTTCCTCGAGCAGTCCGCGCTGGCGCAGCTCAAGGTGCTCGGCGACTGGCAGCGCGCGCTGACGCGCTACCGGCGCAGCGCGCTGCGGCAGCTGGCGCGGGAGCTGGTCAGCGGCGCGCCCGAGCTGCGCGCCCCCGAGCGTGGCCGGCTGCTGCGCACGACCTGCGAGTCGCTGCGGATCGACCTGCCGAGCGACTTCGCGTCGCTGGTCGAGACCACGTGACTGACGCGGCGGCCCGGTGGCCAGCGCTGCCCACCGGGCGCAGCGTGCGCAGGACCTTCGGATGAAGGCAGCACCTGCCGCCGCCCGGCAGTCGCCACAGGGCCGCTGGCCCTGGCAGCGGCTCACCGAGCGGCTGCAGGCGCGGGTCGATGCGGCGCTGCCGCCGGCGATCAGCGACGAGCAGCTGAACATGGTGCTCGGCCACACCCGGCTGGGCACGATCGTCGCCACCGTGTTCGCGGTCTACCTGGCGGTGGAGCTGCGCGGCGTCGCGCTGACCGCCTGGGTGATCGACGTCTGGCTGGCCGCAAAGCTGACCGTCGCCGCCGCGCGGATCTGGCTCAGCCTGCGCTACGACCGCGTGGGCCGCCCGGGCGGTGCCGGCTGGCGCAGCCTGACCGACGGCTGGCTGCTGGCCGACGGCGTGGTCTGGGGCATCGCCGGGCTGATGCTGATGTCGTCGCCGATCCCGCTGGCGTCGCTGGTGGGCGCGGTGATGGCCTGCGTGTCCTGCGTCGCGACCTTCGGGCTGCAGCACAGCAAGCGCGCGACCGCCGCCTACGTGGTGCCGATCCTGGCGCTGACCGCGCTCGGCCTGTTCATGCGCGGCGACGAGTTCGGCTCCTTCGGCGGGCCGGGGCTGCTGATGCTGCTCGGGCTGCTGCTGGCCACCGCCGCCAACGCCGAGCGGCGGCTGGTCGACGGGCTGCTGCTGCGGCTGCGCGCCGAGGCGCTGACCGCCGAGAAGGAGGAGGCGCTGAAGCTGGCGATGCGCGAGAGCTCGGCCAAGACCCAGTTCATCGGCAACGTCAGCCACGAGCTGCGCACGCCGCTGCACGGCATCCTGGGCGTCGCGCGGCTGCTGCACCTCGAGGCCAACGATGCCGCGGTCGCCCGGCGGGTCGAGCTGATCGAGGCCTCGGGCATGCACCTGCTCGGGCTGATCAACGACCTGCTGGACCTGGCCCGCATCGAGTCCGGCCGCTTCGCGCTGCGCAGCGAGCGCTTCGACCTGGCCGCGCTGGTGCGCACGCTGGGCGAGGTCTACACCGTGCGCGCCGGCGACAAGGACCTGGACTTCGCGCTGCAGCTGCAGCTGCCGCAGCCCTGCTGGCTGCAGGGCGACCCGGCGCGGGTGCGCCAGGTGCTGCACAACCTGCTGGGCAATGCGGTCAAGTTCACGCAGCACGGTGCGATCACGCTGACGGTCAGCCGCGACGCCACGCGCGGGCTGGTCGCGATCGAGGTCCGGGACACCGGCCCGGGGATCGCGCCCGCGGACCTGGCGGCGGTGTTCGAGGCCTTCCGCCAGGCCGGCGACCACGAAGGACGCTCGCGCGAGGGCAGCGGCCTGGGCCTGTTCATCGCGCGCGACATCGCCCAGGCGATGGGCGGCGACCTGCAGCTGCACAGCACGCTCGGCGTCGGCACGCTGGCGCGCTTCACCGCGCAGCTGCCCGACGCGCCCGAGGCCGCAGCCGTGCGCAACGACGCACCCGACAGCCTGCCCGCGGCCACCGGCATGCGGGTGCTGATCGCCGAGGACGACGACGTGAACGCGGTGATCGCGACCGCCTACCTCGAGCACCTGGGGCTGCAGGCCGAACGCGTGCGCGACGGTGCGCAGGCGGTGCGGCACGCGCTACGCGAGCTGAACCGGCCCGACCTGGTGCTGATGGACTGCCGCATGCCCACGCTCGACGGGCTGGCCGCAACCCGCGAGATCCGCGTGCAGGAGCACGCGCTGGGGCTGCCGCGGCTGCCGGTGATCGCGCTCACCGCGACCAGCAGCGAGGTCAGCCGCGAACACTGCCGCGAAGCCGGCATGGACGACTTCCTGAACAAGCCCTACACGCAGGAAGAGCTGGGCCGCATGCTCAGCCGCTGGGCGCCGCAGCACGCGCCGCTGGCGCTGGCCTAGGCGCCGGCCGGATTCAGCGCGGGCAGCGCCGGCAGCGGCAACCCGGCGAGCGCGGCGCGCAGCGGCGACGCGACCGGATGCACGACCTGCAGGTCGTCGTGGATGGTGCCGACCATGAAGCTGTACAGCGGGTGCCGGTCCTGCGCCCAGGTCCGCTCGGCGTTGGCCACGTCGAAGCACAGGATCCGGTGCAGCAGCCCGCCGGTGTGCGCCAGCGGCTTCAGCTCGCCCTCGCCGAACACGTCGCGAAAGCCCAGCCGGCGGTAGGTGCGGATCAGCGCCTCCTTGCGCGCGCCGATCACCATTGCCTGCACCCGCCGCGCCATGCAGAACAGGTAGCTGGCCTTCATCAGGCACAGCTTGGTCAGCGGATCGGCGCCGGTGCGCACCGCCAGGCGGGTGATCTCGGCGCGCTGCAGCTGCGCCAGCGGCGGCGGCAGCGCGATCCCGCGCTCGAGCACCAGCGGGCCGTGCTCGCTGGTCTGGATCCGCATCGTGCCCATCGCCCGGCCGCTGGCCTTGTCGCGGCACAGGAAGACGGTGGTCGCCGGATGCCGGTCGATCTCGTCGGGCTCCGCCAGCCGTTCGGCCAGCTCCGGCAGGTGGTGGGCATAGGCCCGAACCCGGACCTCGCAGGCGTCGCGCAGGTCCTGCGGCGACGCGATGGGGTACAGCGTGAACCCCAGCGCACTGTTCTTCATCCTGGCAATCCCAACGACTCGGTTGTGCCCCGGTCGCGAGCGCGCCGGGATCTGTGGGCGGCAGCATAAGCCCACCGCGCGCCGGTCCGACATCCGCGTTAACCACAAGTTGTACGCGAGCTATCAACAGCTTTCTGCTCCAGATCAAGCCGGCCGCCGGCGGCGCCGCGCAAACGGTATCCGGGGCCGGTCGACGCGCCGGCAACCGCCGCGCCGCGGCTGCGGGGACGTGTTCCACGGCCGCGCCGGCAGTGACCGCTGACCGCTGACCGCTGACCGCTGACCGGTGACCGGTGACCAGCGCTGGCGCGGTGACGCGGGCACCGCGCGCCGGCACCGCGCGCCGGCAGCGCGGCCGAACGGTCGCGGCCGCTATGCTCGGCCTGCCGCCAGGGCCAGCCCCGTACCCGGAGCCACCGATGAGCATTCCCGTCGCCACCATCCAGCAGCATCTGAAGGGCTTATTTCCGGACCTGCTGGGCCTGCAGCTCAGCGAAGTCAGCGCCGAGCGGGTGGTGGCGACGATGGCGGTGCGCGCCGAGCTGTGCACCACCGGCGGCAGCCTGCACGGCGGCGCGCTGATGGCCTTCGCCGACACCCTGGGCGCGGTCGGCACCTTCGTCAACCTGCCGCCGGGCAAGGGCACGACGACGATCGACTCGAGCACCCAGTTCATCGGCGCGGCCAAGGCCGGCGACAGCGTCACCGGCACCAGCGTCGCGCTGCACCGCGGCCGCACGACGATGGTCTGGCAGACCACGATCCGCGACGCCGCCGGCAAGCTCTGCGCGGTGGTCACCCAGACCCAGCTGGTGCTGGGCTGAGCAGCGATGCGCCGCGCCGCCCCCTGCGGCAGCTGGGCGTCGCCGCTGAGCGCCGAGGCGAGCGTCGCCGCCGCGCTGCGCGCCGGTGACTGCAGCCTGGTCGACGGGCTGGCGCTGTGGCAGGAGCAGCGCCCGGCCGAGCAGGGTCGCAGCACCGTGGTCGCCGCCGGCGCCGACGGCGCGCCGCGAGAGCTGGTCGCCGCGCCAGCGAGCGTGCGCAGCCGGGTGCACGAGTACGGCGGCCGCGCGTATGCGTTCGCGCGCGGCGTGCTGTACTGCAGCCTCGACGCCGACCAGCGGCTGTGGCGGCTCGAGCCCGGCTGCGCCGCCCGGCCGATCACCCCGGCGGCCAGCCCGGCCGGCGCGCTGCGCTACGCCGACCCGTGCGTCAGCGCCGACGGCCGGCAGCTGTACGCGGTGCGCGAAGGCCACCGCGGCGACGGCGAGCCGCGCAACCAGCTGGTCGTCGTCGACGCCGGCGGCGACCCGGCCGGCGGGCGGGTGGTCGTCGACGGCGCCGACTTCGTCGCCGCGCCGCGCCTCAGCCCGGACGGCCGCCGGCTCGCCTGGCTGCAGTGGCAGCACCCGGACATGCCGTGGGACGGCTGCGAGCTGTGGCTCGCGCAGGTGCAGCCCGACGGCGCGCTGCAGCACCGGCGGCGACTCGCTGGCGGCCGCGGCGAGGCGGTGCAGCAGCCGTGCTGGTCGCCGGCGGGCGCGCTGCACTTCGTCAGCGACGCCAGCGGCTGGTGGAACCTGTACCGCTGGGACGAGCGGCGCGACTGCGCGCAGCCGCTGCTGCCGCTGGCCGCCGAGTGCGGCGAGCCGCCGTGGAGCCTGGGCCTGGCCACCTACGGCTTCCTCAGCGCCGACGAGCTGGTCAGCGTGGTCACCCGCGACGGGCGCTCGACGCTGGAGCACCTCGAGCTGCGCAGCGGCCGGGTCGCCGCGCTCGACCTGCCCTTCAGCAGCTACGGCAGCGTCGCCGCGGCCGCGGGCGAGCTGCTGTTCACCGCCGCCTCGCCGCTGCAGCCGGCGGCGGTGTACCGGCTGCGGCTGGCCGATGGGCGGCCGCAGCGGCTGCAGCGGCTGCGCGCGGCCGCCGCCGACCCGCCCGATCCGCAGGCCACCGCGCCGGCCGAGGCGCTGTGGTTCCCGTCCAGCGGCGGGCGCCGCGTGCACGCGTTCTACTACGCGCCGCGCAACCCCGGGTTCGCGCCGCTGCCCGGCGAGAAGCCGCCGCTGATCGTGATCAGCCACGGCGGGCCCACCGATCGCGCGCTCGACGCCTACCGCAGCGCCGTCCAGTACTGGACCAGCCGCGGGCTGGCGGTGCTGGACGTGAACTACGGCGGCTCGAGCGGCTTCGGCCGCGCGTACCGCCGCCAGCTCGAAGGCAACTGGGGCGTGGTCGACGTCGACGACTGCTGCGCCGGCGCCGCCCACCTGGCCGCACGCGGCGAGGTCGACGCGCGCCGGCTGATCATCCGCGGCAGCAGCGCCGGCGGCTTCACCACGCTGGCGGCGCTGACCTTCCGCGACACCTTCGGCTGCGGCACCAGCCTGTACGGCGTGGCCGACCTGCAGGCGCTGGTGCGCGACACGCACAAGTTCGAGTCGCGCTACCTCGACCGGCTGGTCGGCCCCTGGCCGGCGGCGCGCGCGCTGTACGAGGCGCGCTCGCCGATCCACCACCTCGAGCGGCTGCGCACGCCGCTGCTGCTGCTGCAGGGCGCGCAGGACGGGGTGGTGCCGCCGGCGCAGTCGCAGCGGATGCACGCGGCGCTGCGGGCGCGCGGCGTGCCGGTCGCGTACCTGGAGTTCGCCGACGAGCAGCACGGCTTTCGCATCGCCGCGAACCAGGTGCGCGCGCTGCGCGCCGAGACCGCCTTCTACGCGCGGCTGTTCGGCTACACGCCGGCCGACCCGGTCGAGCCGCTGGCGATCGACAACCTGTAGCGGCGGCGGACGCTGGTCGGTGGCGGGCGCGGGCCGACGGCGAAGTCGGGCTTCAGCCCGCAGCCGCCAGCCGTCGCCGCACCGCCGCCGCCACCAGCGGCAGCCGGTCGTTGCCGAAATACAGGTCGTCGCCGCCGACGAAGAAGGTCGGCGTGCCGAAGCCGCCGCGGCGGATCAGCTCGTCGGTGTTGGCGCGCAGCTGCGCCTTGACTTGCGGCTGCGCGATGCCGGCGAAGAAGGCCGCGGGCTCGATCCCGCAGCCGCCGCACAGCGCGGCCAGCACCGCGTCGTCGCCGATGTCCAGGTCGCGCCCCCAGTAGGCCTCGAACACCGCGGTCGCGAACGGCAGCAGCAGCCCCTGCGGCTGCAGCCAGCAGCAGCCGCGCATCGCCTTCACGCTGTTGACCGGGAACACCCGCGGCGGGAACACGATCCTCAGCCCGGCGGCGCGCGCCCAGTCCTGCAGGTCCTTGCGCAGGTACGCGTCCTTGGCCGGCACCGGCTGCGCGCGCGCCGCGTACACGCTCGGGTTGACCGCATTGAACACGCCGCCCACCAGGATCGGCCGCCAGCTGACCGGCACGCCGAGCTCGGCCGCCAGCGGCGGCAGCGCGTGCACGCCCAGGTAGGTCCACGGGCTGCTGCAGTCGAAGAAGAACTCGATCATCGCGTCAGCCCGGCAGTTCGCCGCGCACGCTGCGCGCGGTCTGGCCGAACAGCAGCGCGCGTGCCTGGTCGTCCAGCGCCGACGCGCGCAGCTCCCGGCCCAGCTCGATGCCGCGGCGCACCGCCGGGCGCGCGCGCAGCCGCTCGCTCCAGGCCTGCACGTGGGCGAAGCGCTCGATGCGCACCTGCTGCGCGCGCCAGATCCGCACCCACGGGAAGATCGCGATGTCGGCGATCGAGTAGGCGTCGCCGGCAACCCAGGCGCCGGTGCGCTGCAGCTGCGCGTCGAGCACGCCGTACAGCCGGTCGACCTCGTTCGCGTAGCGCTCGATCGCGTACGGCAGCGGCTGCGGCGCGTACAGCCGGAAGTGGCCGTTCTGCCCGGCCATCGGCCCGAGCCCGCCCATCTGCCACATCAGCCACTGCAGCACCCGCGTGCGCTCGCGCAGCGCGGTCGGCAGCAGGCGGCCGGTCTTCTCCGCCAGGTAGATCAGGATCGCGCCGCTCTCGAACACCGCCACCGGCTCGCCGCCGTCGGCCGGCGCGTGGTCGACGATCGCCGGCATCCGGTTGTTCGGGCTGATCGCCAGGAACTCGGGCCGGAACTGCTCGCCGCGGCCGATGTTCACCGGCAGCATCCGGTACGGCAGCGTGCACTCCTCGAGCATGATCGCGACCTTCCAGCCGTTGGGCGTGGGCCAGTAGTGCAGGTCGATCATCGCGCGGCTCCGGCGGTGCGGGCCGACCGCCTGCGGCGGCAACTGCCGCGCGGCTCACCAGGCACCGCGGTACTCCGGCACCCGCGCGACCAGCGTCAGCGCCGCCGCCAGCAGCAGGCCCAGCGCCACGTACAGCCAGGCCTGGATCCGGCCCGGGTCGGCGAAGCCGGCGATGATCGTGGTCACCACCGACACCGAGACGATCGAGCCGACCTGCAGCGACGCGGTGCGCAGCGCCGCCAGCGTCGACGAGTTCTCGGGTGCCAGCTGCAGCCCGGCGTTGCGGCTGGCCGGGTTGATCGCGCCGCGGCCGGCGCCGATCACGAAGGCCACCGCCACCAGCCACGGATACGGCTCGATGCCGAAGGGCGGCGGCACGCCGACCAGCGCCACGCCGGCGGCGACCGCGGCGCCGCCGACGTACAGCGGCCGCCGGTAGCCGGTGCGGCGCAGTGCCAGCGCGGCCAGCAGCGAGAACAGGATCGCCGCCGCGCCCTGCGCGACCAGCAGCATGCCGGCGCCGAACGCGCCGATGCCATAGCGGCTGGCGGCGAACAGCGGGATCAGCGTCATCGCGCCGTTGGTCATGCCGCCGTGGATCGCGTTGACCAGGTTGACCGCGCCGAAGCCCGGGCCGTGGATCAGCCGCGGCGCGATGAACGGCTGCGCGCGCCGGCCGATGTGGCGCGCGAAGCCCCAGGCAGCGAGCACCGCCACCGCCATCGGCACCAGGAACAGCGGCGAGCCCAGCCGCGCGCCACCCTCGCCAAGGTAGCTGACCGCCAGCATCCCGGCCAGCAGGCTGGTGCCCAGCAGCGCCATGCCGGCCAGGTCCATGTCCGGCGCGTCGCCGCGGGCGCGCGGCCGGTCGGGCGGGATGTAGCGCAGCGCCAGCGCCACGATCAGCACGCCGATCGGCACGTTGACGAAGAACACGCCGCGCCACGACCAGTAGGTGACGAACAGGCCGCCGAAGACCGGGCCGATCATCGCGCCGATCGGAAAGATGCTGCCGAACAGGCTGACCGCGCGGTCGCGCGCGTCGCCGAAGTGGTCGACGACCAGCCCGGTCGCCGACGGCGTGAAGCCGGCGCCGCCGGCCGCCTGGATCGCCCGCAGCGCGATCAGCAGGTAGATGTTGTCGGCCAGCCCGCACAGCAGCGACGCCGCAGTGAAGGCGACGACCGAGCCCACGAACACGCGGCGGCGGCCGTAGCGCTCGCTGAGCTTGCCGCTGATCGGCAGCATCAGCACGAAG
>CAZKCJ010000121.1:0-3638 GCA_964550885.1 uncultured Rubrivivax sp.
ATGATTTCCGCGGTCAGCATGACGCAGCAGCAGGCCATCCTGGGGGCGTTCGCCATCGGCGTGCCGGCGGTGCTGATGTCGGGCTTCGCCACCCCGGTGGAGAACATGCCGCTGGGGCTGCAGTGGCTGGCGCAGGCGATTCCGCTCACCCACTTCCTGATCATCGTCGAGGGCAGCTTCCTGAAAGCCATGCCGGCGCGCGACATCTTCGCCAGCGTGTGGCCGCTCGCCGTGATCGCGCTGACCACGCTGACGCTGGCCACGTTCTTCGTTCGAGGGCGCCTGCAATGAACCCCCACGACTCCGATCCTGCCGCCCGTCCTTCGGCCGCTCGTCCGCCCGTGGGCAGTCGAAGGCCCCGTCGGCTGCTGGCGCCGCTCGCACCCATCCTGCTGACGGGTGTCCTGGCCGCCTGCACGACCGTCGGGCCCGATTACCAGGCGCCGCAACTGCCGGCCAGCCAGGGCCGCTGGAGCCAGCCGGTCCTGCCCGGCGCCGAGCCCGCCGACCTGGCGCGCTGGTGGGCCGGCCTCGGTGACCCGGTGCTCGAGCGGCTGGTCGAAACCGCACTGGCGCAAAACCTCGACCTGCGCCAGGCCGCGGCGCGCATCGACGAGGCACGTGCGCTGCGCGACCGCGCCGCCGGCGCCGCCCAGCCGAGTGCCGGTGTCGGCGCCAGCGTCAACCGACGCCAGCAGAGCCGCAACGGGCCCCTGCTCGTGGACACCATGCCGGGCCTGGACGCGAACCAGACCATCTACGACGCCGGCTTCGATGCCACCTGGGAGATCGACCTGTTCGGCGGCCAGCGGCGCGCGCTGGAGAGCGCCGACGCCCAGCTCGACATGATCGAGGCCGAAGCGCAGGGCGTGCGCGTGCGCATCGCCGCCGAGGTCGCACGGACGTGGCTCACGGCAGTGGGCGCCGGCCACGAGTTGGCGGCGCAGCAGGACCGGCTGGCGACCCTGCAGCACACACTGGAACTGATGCGCCGGCGCGAGGCGGCGGGCGACGCGTCGGTCGCCGACGTCGACGCCGCACATGCGCAGTGCGCGCAGGCCGACGCTGCGCTGCCCGACATCCAGGCGCGCCAGCGCGCCGCGGTGCTCGGCCTGGGCGTGCTGCTGGGCGCGCCGCCGGAAGAAGAGCTGGCGCTGCTGGAGTCGACGCCCGCACCGCTCACGCTGCGCTCACTGCCGGTGGGGGAGCGTGCCGACGTGCTCCGGCGCCGGCCGGACGTGCTGGCAGCCGAACGCAAGCTGGCGGCCAGCACGGCCGACATCGGCGTCGCCACCGCCGAGCTGTTCCCGAAACTCTCGATCGGGCTGGGCGGAGGTTTTCAGGCGCTCGGCACCGGCAATTGGTTCGACTCCTCCAGCACCCGCTTTTCGATCCTGCCGCTGATCTCGTGGCGCGTCTTCGACGGCGGGCGCGTCCGCGCCGAGATCCGCACACGGGAAGCCCAGCAACGGCAGGCGGCGCTCGCGTACGAGCAGGCGGTGCTGGCCGCTCTCGGTGACGCCGAGCACGCGCTGACCGAGTACGACGCGCGCCTCGACGCGCTGAAGCGCACCTGGGCGGCCCTGGAAGCCAACCGCCGCAGCTTCGCCCACGCCCAGGCCCGGTACGCGGCGGGCGACACCACGCGCGTCGACCTGCTGAGTGCGGAACGCCGGCTGCACGAGAGCGTGACTTCCCTGGTGCGTGTCCACACGGCCGCCGGCGTGCAGCTGGTCGCCCTGTACAAGGCGCTCGGCGGCGGCTGGGAGGCGCCGCCGGTGGCGCTGACGCCGACGAGTCAGCCGGCGCCGCCGCGCGCGATCGGGTCGGCGGTGCCCGCCGACGTGCAGCCCGCGAATGCGGCGCCAGGAGCGCGCGCACGCAAGCTCGAAGCGCGGCAGCGCGATCGAGCCGCAGGCCGCCAATCGTCCGCGTACGCAGCCAGCGGGGTCGCCACGCGATGAGACTGAGCTTCCTGGGCGCCGCACGCGAGGTCACCGGCTCGTGCTTCCTGGTGGAGGCCACGACTGCACGCTTCCTGGTCGACTGCGGCATGGTGCAGGGTGGGCGGGAGGCGCCGGAGCGCAACCACGAACCCTTCGGCTTCGATCCGACGACGATCGACTTCGTGCTGCTGACCCACGCGCACATCGACCACAGCGGCTTGCTGCCCAAGCTCAGCCGCGCCGGGTTCAAGGGGCCGATCTACGCCACCGCGGCAACCGTCGACCTGCTGGGCGTGATGCTGCCCGACAGCGCCCACATCCAGGAGAGCGATGCGCGGCGTGCGCGGGGCACGCCCGCCTCGACGCCGCTGTATTCCGTGCACGATGCGCAGCTGTGCCTGCGGCAAGCGCGCGGCGTGGAGTACGACCGCGAGTTCGCGCCTCGCGTCGGCCTGCGCTGCCGCTTTCGCGACGCCGGGCACATCCTGGGTTCGGCCATCGTCGAAGTCTGGGTCACGGAATACGGGCACACCACGAAGCTGGTGTTCAGCGGAGACCTCGGCCAGCCCGGTCGCCCGATCCTGCGCGACCCGACGCCGATCGACGAAGCCGACATCCTGGTGCTGGAGTCGACCTACGGCAACCGTCGGCACCCCGACCCGACCGCCACCGAAGACGAGATGATCGCCCTCGTCGAGCGCACGCTGCACGAGGCCGGCGGCAACGTCATCATGCCGGCGTTTGCCGTGGGGCGCACCCAGCAGATCCTGTACCTGCTGCATCGCCTGGCGCGCGAGGGCCGGCTGCGTCACCCGATGGTGTTCGTCGATTCGCCGATGGCGACCGAGGCCACGCGCATCACGCGCGCGCACCTCGAGTTGTTCGACGAGCAGGCGCGCAGCCTCGCCGGCTGGCACGCGCGCGGCGAGAACCTGCCGTTCCTGCACTTCACCGCGAGCGTCGAGGAGTCGAAGGCGCTGAATCAGATCCGCTCGGGCGCCATCATCATCTCCGCCAGCGGCATGTGCGACGCGGGGCGCATCCGGCATCACCTGCGCCACAACCTGCCGCGCCCCGAGTGTTGCGTGCTGCTCCCCGGCTTCCAGGCTCGAGGCACGCTGGGGCGGCGCCTGGTCGACGGCGTCGCGCAGGTGCGTCTCTTCGGCGAAGACCTGCCGGTGCGGGCCGAAATCCGCGCGGTCGAAGGCCTGTCGGCGCACGCCGACCAAGGTGCGCTGCTGGATTGGGCCGGCGCCTTGCGCAAGCCACCGTCCCTCGCGTTCGTGGTGCACGGCGAATCCGCCGCGGCGATGACGCTGGCCTTACTTTCCGCAGGTCGCTGAAGGCATTTGGACGCGACCCGGGCGGCGGCGGCCCAGTCGAGCAGGTCGACCACCGCCTGCTCGTCGCCGGGGAAGGCGACCCAGTCGACCGCCGCGGGCAGCCGGCGCAGCCACATCCGCGCGCAGTCGGCAAAGCTCTTGCCGAGGCTGTGCGTCAACCGGTCGTAGCGGCTGGCCGAGCAGATCGGCGCCAGGCTGGCGGGCGGGGCGACGCGCGGCGGCGGCAGCTCGAAGTCGGCCTCGCGCGGCTCCTGCGCGGCGAGCAGCGCACCGCCGAGCTGCGCGGCCATCAGGCGCAGGCGCTCGGTCTCGTCGGCACCCAGGCGCACGTCGAGCGTGCCCCAGCCCC
>CAZKCJ010000121.1:3648-8176 GCA_964550885.1 uncultured Rubrivivax sp.
GGCGGCGCGGGCGGCGCGACAGCGTCGGCGTGGTCGTGGCGTCGGGGTCGGTCATCGCGGGCATCCTCGGGTCGTGGGTCGTGGGTCGTGGGTCGTGGGTCGTGGGTCGTGGCGACGTGGCGACGTGGCGACGTGGCGAGGTGGCGAGGTGGCGAGGTGCGCGGCGCGGCGCCGTCGCGCGTGCGCGCCGCCAGCGGGTGCCGCGGCAGCGGTCGGGCCGGGTGCATCGGCACGATGCCGCGCGCGCGCCAGCTCGGCGCCGGCGCCGCGGTGGCAACCAGCGCGCCGTCGACCACGCGCAGCGCGTAGTGCGGGTGGCGCTCGTCGGGTGCCTGCTCGAGGCGGGCGACCACCAGCGGACCGGCGTCGGTGCGCAGCGTCGCGATCCAGCCGCTGCCGCCCCGCGCGCCGGCCAGCTGGGTGGCCTGCAGCAGGCTCGCGCTGCGCACCGGCCGCGCGCGCCAGGCCGCGCCGTGGCACTGCGGGCACAGGTAGCGCGCCGGATGGACCCGGTGCCCGCAGCCGCAGCACTCGTCGACGCTGAAGCTCATCGCAGGTCGCGCGCCAGCACCAGCGCCGCCGCGCACATGCCGTGCCGGTACTCGACCATGCCGTAGCCGGTGACCAGCGCGTGGCGTGCGCCGGCTACCTGGCGCTCGCCGGCGCGGCGCTGCAGCTGCGTCAGCGCCTCGACCAGCCCGTGCATGCCGCCGGCGGTGCCGGCCTGCCCGGCCGACAGCTGCCCGCCCGAGGTGTTCAGCGCGAGGCGCCGCGTCGCAATCCGCTCGTGCACGAAGCTGTGCGCCTGCTGCGGCGCGAAGAAGCCGAGGTCGGCGAGCTGCACCAGCAGCATCACCGGGTAGTCGTCGTAGACGCTCGCGACGTCGATCTCGGCCGGCCCAATGCCCGCGGCGTTCCACAGCCGGTCGGCGATCTCGGCAAGTCCGGTGCGCAGGCCGTCGCCTTCCTGGTGGTCGGCGTTGTGCAGCGACGCCAGCGCCTTGATGCCGACCGCGCCGCCGGCACGCGCTGCCGGATGATCGCTGCGGGTGACGACGATCGCGTTCGCGCCGTCGACCACCGGCACGCAGTCGAAGCGGCACAGCGGCGTCGCGACCATCGGCGCGGCGAGGTACTGCTCGAGCGTCAGCGGGCTGCGGTAGACGGCGAGCGGGTTCAGCCCCGCCCAGCCGCGCTGGGCGACGGCGAGCGCGCCGTAGTCCACGCGCGTCAGGCCGGTCGCCGCCATGTGCCGGCTGGTCAGCATCGCGAACAGCACGTTCGGGTTGACCCCGCCGAGCGGGCGCAGCAGGTCGCGCGTCGTCTGGTTGTAGTTCTCCACCAGCCGCGTGAAGTCTTCGGCGCCGAAATGGTCGCCGGCCAGCAGCACGACGAGCGTTGCATCACCACACTGCACCGCGCGCGCCGCGTGCTGCAGCAGGTTGAGCGCGCTCGCGCCGCCGTTGCCGTCGTCCATGATCCAGCGCGGCCGCAGCCCGAGCCTCCACGCGAGGTCGATCGCGCGGTCCGGCGCGTGCGTGAACGACGCGACCCCAAGACCGTCGACTTCGCGCGGCTGCACGCCGGCGCGCGCGACCGCGTCGCGAAACGCGCGCGCCAGCAGCACGGAGGTCGGGACCTGGCCGCGCCGGACATACGGCACTTCCACCCCGGCCAGCAGGCGGATGTCGTCGAAGCCTGCGCTGCCGCTCACCGCACCACCCTGCGCGCGGCGCGCCGCGCAACCCGCGCACGGGCGCGGCGCGGCGCGCTCACCGCGTGCACCGCGCCGGACGGCGCTGCAGGCCGCTGCCAGCTCGCCTGCGGTCCCAGGCGGCCGGGCCGATGCCCGGCGCGCGCAGCCTGATCTTCCCGACCTCGCGGTTGCCGCTAGCCGCCCGGCGCAGTGCGAGCTGCAGGCGCCGCGCAACCGCAGCGCCGGGCAGGGGCCGCGCGCACAGCCCGAGCCGTTCGCCAGCACCGGGGTGCGCGGGCCGCTGCAGCCGCCCGCGCAGGCGGCGCCGGCCGGCTGCACGTCGAAGCGGCGACGGTTGATCAGCGCGAACCGGGCGAGGCGTCATCGGGCAGGCTGCGGGCAGCAAGGGGCGCGGTGCGGCGCAGCGTACCCTGCATTCGCGCCCCCGGGCAAGCAGCGCCGATGCGCGCGGGCCGACGCGGCCGGCAACGCACTCAGCCGGGCGTGGCAACATCGACCACCGCACCCACCGCCGGCGCCGCCGCTTCGAATCCCGGGCATCACGCGGCGCTTCGCGCATGAACGACCAGACGATCGAGCTGCCCGCGCAGCGTCACCGACCCGGCCGGATCGGCGGCCGGGTCGGCTGCGCGCACGCGGGCGGGTCGTTCGGGACCGCAGCCCCCGCGTCGACGCTGCTGCGCCGGTGCGACGGCTGAAGGCCGCGCGCGAGCGCCACCGCGAGGGCCGCTTGGCGTCCGACAGTCGCCGCGTGCCGGCCCTGGCCGCCGGCGACGCGGTGATGGCCTTCGGCATCTTCGGCCTGGCCGCGCTGCCGCAGCTGCCCGGCGTCGGCCCGGGCGGGCTGCGGCTGTTCGCACTGGCGCAGCTGGCGCTGTGGGCGGCGCTGGCGCTGGCCTACGCGCGCTCGATCGCCGGCGTGCGGCGGCAGCTGCGCGACCCCTTCGCGCGCTTCGGCGTCGGCACCTGGGTCGCGGGCACCGGCGTCACCGGCGAGCTGCTGGTGCTCGCGTGGCCGCAGCTCGCGCCGCTGGCGCTCGGCTTGCTGGTGATCGCCGCGCTGCTGTGGCTGTGGCTGCTCGGCCTCGCGGCCGCCGCGCTGCCGGCGCTGCTGGCGCGGCCGCACCGCGGCCGCGGCGGCACCAGCATCGTGCTGCTGGCCACCGTCGCGACCCAGGCGCTGGTGCTGCTGCTGCACGCGCTGCTGCCGCTGCCGCGCGCCGCGGCGGCCGTGCTGATCGCGTTCGGCGGCCTGCTGTACGTCGGCGCACTCGCGCTGGTCGTCGCGCGCTACGCGCGCAGCCGCGACCCGGCGATCGCCGCGCACGGCTCGACCACCAACTGCATCGTGCACGGCGCGCTGTCGATCACCGGCCTGGCGTTGGTCACGACCGCCGCGGCCGCGCCGCCGCTGGCGGTCGGCCTGTGGCTGCTGACCGCGCTGCTGTTCGTCGTGGTCGAGGCGGCCGAGCTGCGCCGGCTGGCGCTGCGCGTGCGCCGGCTGGGCTGGGCGCGCGGCGCGCTCGGCTGGCGCGTGTCGCAGTGGGTGCGCAACTTCACCTTCGGCATGTTCTACGCGTTCACGCTGGCGCTGGCCGCGGCGCCGCAAGCGCGGGCCGTGGCCGCCGGCCTCGGCTTGGGCCTGCCGTTCGCGGCGATCGTGCGCGGCGGCGCCTTCGTCGTGCTGGGCCTGCTGCTGATCGAGACGCTGCTGTGGGCGCGCAGTCGGCGCCGGCGCGCGGGCCCAGGCTGAACTGCGGGTGCGCGCCGGTGCGTGGTTGGCGTCGGCAACTGAAAGGCGACAGCGGCGCTGCATACTGGCGCGCGGCTTGAAGCGGTGGCCGAAGGTCGCGGCGCTGCGCGCTGGCGGTGGCCGGCATGCTGGCGTGCCGATGCTCACCGGCGCGCGCGTGGATCGGGAACGTTGGGCGAGCTGCTGCGCCCGGGCGTCAACGCGCACGCACTGATGAGTGCGGGGTACGCGGATCAAGCCCGGCCGCGGTCTGCCGGCGTGATGCGGTCGCGCCCGCGCTCGAGCCGCTGCACGCGCTGCTCGAGCGCGGCCAGCGCGGCTGCGCCGCGCGCGGCCGGGGCGGCGCGCCAGCCGTCGAGCAGCAGCCGCGTGATCGCCTGCGCCGCCGCAGCCGGATCGCGCCGCGCGCCGCGGCCAAGCGCGTCGCGCAGCCAGTGCTCGAGGCCGCCGAACACGAGCTCGCGCGCCAGCCGCGAGTCCAGGTCGGCGGCAAGCTCGCCGCGCGCGATGCCGTCGGCGATCGTGCGCGTCATGAACTGCACGTAGCGCCGGTTCAGCCGGTGCAGCCTGGAGCCGAAGTAGCCGGCGCCGTCGTCGACCGCGAGGCGGCCGAGCACGCGCAGCCAGGCCGGGTCGTCGCCGGCCAGCTGCAGGTGGCGCGCGACCAGGAAGCGCAGCCGGTCCTCGGTGCCCTGCAGCAGCGCGAACCTGGGCTCGATCTCGGCGATCAGCCGGTCGTAGAAGTCGGTCAGCACCGCGTCGAACAGCTCGCGCTTGCTGCGGAACTGGGTGTAGATCGTGCCGACCACGCAGCCGGCGCGCGCGGCGACGGCGCTCATCGACGCCTGCTCGTACGGCTGCTCGCGGAACACCGCGTGCGCCGCCGCCAGGATCTCGCCGCGCCGCGCGGCCTTGCGGCGCCGGGGCAGGGTGGGCAGCGTCCGGGCTGCTGTTGAGTCACGTTCAGTATGGGTGCCGCCCGGGTGGGCGTCAACCGCGGCGGCACCGCCACGCCGGTCGCGCTACCGCGGCCGGCAGCGGTACCTTGGGGCGATGCG
>CAZKCJ010000122.1:0-8153 GCA_964550885.1 uncultured Rubrivivax sp.
CCACCGCCATGTACCTCATCCGCGCCGACCCGCACTACCTGGCGGCGGGGCTGGGCTTCAGCGCGACGCCGTCGCTGGCCGGCGGCAACAACTACGCGTTCGGCGGTGCGCGCACCGGCACCGGCCTGACACCGCCGGGGCTGCTCGCGCAGACCGGCGGGATGTGGGCGCCGACGGTCGCCGACCCCGATCGGCTGTACGTGCTGCTGGGCGGCGGCAACGACATGCGCGACGCGCGTGACACCTACCAGACCAACTCGGTCGCCGACCAGAACGGTCGTGAGGCGGCCGCGCAAGCAGCAGCCGGCAATCTGAAGACGAGTCTGCAGGTGCTGGCGGCCAACGGCGCGAAGCACGTGCTGATCGGCAACCTGCCCGACCTGGGCCGCACGCCCGAGGCCGCGGCGCTCGGCCGGGAGGCTGCCTCGACCGACGCCGCCGCGCGCTTCAACGCGCAGATGCCGGCGCTGATGAGCTTCGGCCAGGGCTTGGGGCTGGACATGCGCTTCGTCGACCTGGTCGCGGTAGCGACCGCGGTGTTCGACGACGCGACCCTCAACGGCGGCGCGGTCTACGGCATCACCAACATCAGCACCCCCTGCGGCAGCTTCACCGGCAGCATCGGCATCGCCTGCAGCGTCTCGGCCTACTCCGACGCGCTGCATCCGACCACCCGCGTGCATGCGCTGTTCGGCGACGCAGCATTGGCTGCGGCGACCGCGCCGATCCCCGAGCCGCAGACCTACGCGCTGCTGTTGCTCGGCTTGCTCGCGCTCGGCTGGCGGGTGCAGCGGCGCGCGCGCTGAAGGCTTGCGCCTCACCCATGGCGGTCGCTGCGGCGATCACCGTGGGTGAGGGTAACGACCGGACGCCGCGAGTGGCCGTCGCCGCGCGAGCCGGCTCCTAGAATCGCGCATGTCCGGATCGACCCTCGGCCTGCTGTTTCGCGTCACCAACTTCGGCGAGAGCCACGGCCCGGCGATCGGCTGCGTGATCGACGGCTGCCCGCCGGGCCTGGCGCTGACCGAGGCCGACATCCAGCACGACCTCGACCGCCGCCGCCCCGGCACCAGCCGGCACGTGACCCAGCGGCGCGAGGCCGACGCGGTGCAGATCCTGTCGGGGGTGTTCGAGGGCCTGACCACCGGCACGCCGATTGCGCTGCTGATCGCCAACACCGACCAGCGCAGCGGCGACTACGCCGACCTGCTCGACACCTTCCGCCCGGGGCACGCCGACTACGCGTACTGGCGCAAGTACGGCCACCGCGACCCGCGCGGCGGCGGGCGCGCGTCGGCGCGGCTGACCGCGCCGACGGTGGCCGCCGGCGCGGTCGCGAAGAAGTGGCTGCGCGAGCGCTACGGCACCACCTTCGTCGGCTGGATGGCGCAGCTCGGGCCGATCGAGATCCCCTTCGTCGACGAGGCGCAGATCGCGCACAACCCGTTCTTCGCGCCCAACGCGGCCATCGTGCCCGAGCTGGAAGCGCACATGGACGCGCTGCGCCGCGCCGGCGACTCCTGCGGCGCGCGCGTGAAGGTGGTCGCGCGCGGCATGCCGGTGGGCCTGGGCGAGCCGCTGTACGACCGCATCGACGCCGACATCGCCTACGTGATGATGGGCCTGAACGCGGTCAAGGGCGTCGAGATCGGCGCGGGCTTTGGCTGCGTGACCCAGCAGGGCAGCGAGCACGGCGACGAGCTGACGCCGCAGGGCTTTCGCAGCAACCACGCCGGCGGCATGCTCGGCGGCGTGTCCACCGGGCAGGACCTGGTGGTGTCGATCGCAGTCAAGCCGACCAGCTCGATCCGGCTGCCGCGCGCGTCGATCGATCGCGCCGGCAACCCGACCGCGGTGCAGACGCTCGGCCGCCACGACCCCTGCGTGGGCATCCGCGCGGTGCCGATCGCCGAGGCGCTGCTGGCGATCGTGGTGATGGACCACGCGCTGCGCCAGCGCGCGCAGTGCGCCGACGTGGTCCTGCCGGTGCCGCCGATTCCCGGGTCGGTCGGCGGCTGAACGCCGCCCCGGGGGCGCTCAGCGCTGCGTCTCGCGCAGCACGTCGGTCTCGAAGTCGGCCTCGCGGTCGTAGAAGCCGCGCGCGGCCAGCGTCGGGTAGTGCTCGACGAAGTCGGCGCTGATCTGCGCGAGCGGCACGTCGGCGAAATGGCCGCGGTCGCGCACGTACTCCATGTGCCGGTTGCCGGCGCGGTCGTACGGGTGGTAGATCGAGTCGGTGACGCCGTCGAACTCCAGCGGCAGCACGCCGAAGCGCTCGCACAGCTCGAGGTTGAACGCCGGCGTGGCCTTGCGCCAGGCGCCGTCGAGCCAGATGTCGGTGTAGCCGTGCCACATATACACGTCGGTGCCCCAGTACTCGCGCATGCGCGCGGTCGACAGGTGGTTGCGCACGTCGGCGTAGCCCAGCCGCGCCGGGATGCCCTGCACCCGGCACACCGCCGCCAGCAGCGCCGCCTTGGGCACGCACCAGCCGATGCCGGTGGCCAGCGCGTGGCTCGCGCTCAGGCCGCGCTCGCTCAGGTCGATCCGGTACGGGTCGTAGCGCACGCTGTCGCGCACCGCGTAGTACAGCGCGATCGCGCGCTCGCGATCGTTCGCGCCGCGCACCTGCGCGTGCGCGAAGGCGATGACCTCGGGGTGGTCGCTGTCGACCATTCGGGCGGGGCGGAGGAAGGCGGCATCCATTGGTTCGCGAGCCTGCAGGGTTGAAGCGCGGTCGAGCATACCGCGGAAGCCGCGGGCCGCGGGCCGCCGGCCGCTGCGCTCGCTCGCCGGCTCGTGGTGCCTGGGCTGCCGCCGGCGCTGCGCGGCCATGCGGTGCGGATCTTCAGACGAGGTGCAGCTCGCCGATCAGCTGCTTCAGACCCTTCCAGACGATCTGCACGCCGATGCTCAGCACCAGCAGCGCCGACAGCCGCATCAGTACCTCGGTGCCCTGGTTGCCGAGCCAGCGGCTGACGCGTCCGGCGTAGCGATAGGCGACGAGCAGCACCGCGGCGATGATCGCCGAGGCGATCAATGCCGCCCCGACGCCGATCAGCGTGTGGGTGACGGTGCGGCCGTGATGGGCGCCCAGCGCGATCGCCACCGAGAGCACGCCGGCGTCGATCGACACCGGCATGGTCAGCGGGAAGAAGGCGCGGGCGACCGCCGCCGCGCGTGCCTGGTGCGGATCGGGCAGCGGCATCCCGGTCGGCGGCTCGTAGTGCAGCAGCTGCCAGCCGAGCGCGCACAGCACCGCGCCGCCGGCCACCTGCAGCGCCGCCAGCGACAGGTCGAACAGCCGCAGCAGCAGCGCGCCGACCAGCAGTGCGCCGCTCAGCAGGCCGAACGAATACAGCGCGATGCGCCGGGCCAGCTCGCGGCGGGTGGCCTCGTCGCAGCCCTGGGTCAGGTTCAGGAAGACCGGCACGTTGCCCGGCGGGTTGACCACCGGCAGCAGCGCGCCGACGATCAGCAGCACGCCGTTGAGCAGCTGCAGCAGGTCGGCGCCGAGCGAGTGGGTGGCCATCGCAAGGTCGGTTGGTGCGCGTCGCTGGCGCGTGCGGCCGAACCGCGGGCGGCGGGTCCGGCAGCCTTCAGCCGGGTGGTGTCGGCGGCGCGAGTCGGCTGCACAGGTTGCGGTCGCCCCAGACGTTGTCGATCCGCCCGACCGGGCTCCAGTACTTGCCGCGGCGCAGCCCGGCCACCGGGTAGGCGGCCTGCTCGCGGCTGTACGGGTGCCGCCAGTCGGCGGCGAGCAGCGCCTCGGCGGTGTGCGGCGCGTTCTTCAGCGGGTTGTCGTCGCGCGGCCACTCGCCGGCCTCGACCCGCGCGATCTCGGCGCGGATCGCGATCATCGCGTCGCAGAAGCGGTCCAGCTCGACCAGCGGCTCGCTCTCGGTGGGCTCGACCATCAGCGTGCCCGGCACCGGAAAGCTCAGCGTGGGCGCGTGGAAGCCGTAGTCGATCAGCCGCTTGGCGACGTCCTCGGCGCTGATGCCGCTGGCCTTGTGCAGCGGGCGCAGGTCGAGGATGCACTCGTGCGCGACGCCGCCGCCCTTCACGCCGGCCAGCCCGGCCGAGAAGTGCAGCTCGTAGTGCGCGCTCAGCCGCGCGGCGATGTAGTTGGCGCTGAGGATCGCGGTCTCGGTCGCCCGGCGCAGGCCCGCCGCGCCCATCATCCGGATGTACATCCAGCTGATCGGCAGCACCGCCGCGTTACCCAGCGGCGCGGCGCTGACCGCCCCCACCGGTGCCGCGGCCGCGGCGTCGCTGCCGGGCAGCGCCGGCAGGAAGGGCAGCAGGTCGGCGGCCACGCACACCGGGCCGACGCCGGGGCCGCCGCCGCCGTGCGGGATGCAGAAGGTCTTGTGCAGGTTCAGGTGGCTCACGTCGCCGCCGAACCCGCCCGGCGCGGCCAGCCCGACCAGCGCGTTCAGGTTGGCGCCGTCGACGTAGACGCGGCCGCCGTGTTCGTGCACGGTCGCGCACAACTCGCGCACCTGGGCTTCGAACAGGCCGTAGGTCGACGGGTAGGTGATCATCACCGCGGCCAGCCGGTCGCGGTGCTGCGCGCAGCGCGCACGCAGGTCGGCGAGGTCGACGTTGCCGAGCGCGTCGCACTTGACCGTCACCACCTGCAGCCCGGCCATCTGCGCGCTGGCCGGGTTGGTGCCGTGCGCCGACTCGGGGATCAGGCACAGGTCGCGCTGCGCCTGGCCGCGGCTCGCGTGCCACGCGCGGATCGCCAGCAGCCCGGCGTACTCGCCCTGGCTGCCGGCGTTGGGCTGCAGGCTGACGCCGGCGTAGCCGGTGAGCTCGGCCAGCCACGCGCACAGCTGCTCGTTCAGCGCCGCGTAGCCGGCCAGCTGGTCGGCGGGCGCGTACGGGTGCACGTCGGCGAACTCGGGCCAGGTGACCGGGATCATCTCCGCAGTCGCGTTCAGCTTCATCGTGCAGCTGCCCAGCGGGATCATCCCGCGGTCCAGCGCCAGGTCCTGGTCGCTCAGGCTGCGGATGTAGCGCAGCATCTCGGTCTCGCTGTGGTGGGTGTTGAAGACCGGGTGCGTGAGGAACGCGCTGCGGCGCCGCAGCGCCGGCGGGATAAGGTCGGGGGTGGCGGCGAGCGCGTCGATGTCGGGCAGCGGCTGGCCGTCGGCGGCGAAGATCCGCCACAGCAGCTGCAGGTCGGCGCGGGTGGTGGTCTCGTCGAGCGAGATGCACAGGTACTCGCCCCAGGCGCGCCGCAGGTTCGCGCCGAGCGCGACCGCGCGCGCGAGCAGCCGCTCGGTGTGCGCGCCGGTCTTCAGGCTCAGCGTGTCGAAGGCGCCGCGGTCGAGGTGGTGGGCCTCGCCGAGGTCGACGCCGAGCTCGCGCAGGCCGGCGGCGAGGATGCCCAGGTAGCGCGCGATCCGCTGCGCGATCCGGGTCAGCCCCTGCGGGCCGTGGTAGATCGCGTACAGGCTGGCGATCACCGCCGGCAGCACCTGCGCGGTGCAGATGTTGGAGGTCGCCTTCTCGCGGCGGATGTGCTGCTCGCGCGTCTGCAGCGCGAGCCGGGCTGCGGGCGCGCCGTGCACGTCGACGCTGACGCCGACCAGCCGGCCCGGCAGCGAGCGCTTGAGCTCGTCGCGCGCGGCCAGGTAGCCGGCGTGCGGCCCGCCGGCGCCCATCGGCATGCCCAGGCGCTGGGTGCTGCCGACGACGATGTCGGCGCCCATCTCGCCCGGCGGCTCGATCAGCGTCAGCGCGAGCAGGTCGCACACCATGATGAAGGCCGCCTGGCGCGCGTGCACCGCCGCCGCGTCGGCCGACCAGTCGTGCAGCCAGCCGCTGCTGGCCGGGTACTGGACCAGCGCCGCGAAGTAGTCGTCGCCGGCCAGCGCCGCCTGCCATTCGGCGGCCGAGTCCGCCACCCGCAGGCTCAGCCCCAGCGGCTGCGCGCGGGTGCGCAGCACGTCCAGCGTCTGCGGGTGCAGGTCGCCGCCGACCAGCAGCACCGTGCCCTTGGCCGGCATGCTGCGGCGGGCCAGCGTCATCGCCTCGGCGGCGGCGGTGGCCTCGTCGAGCATCGACGCGTTGGCGATTGCCATGCCGGTCAGGTCGCACACCATGGTCTGGAAGTTGACCAGCGCCTCCATGCGGCCTTGCGAAATTTCGGCCTGGTAGGGCGTGTAGGCCGTGTACCAGGCCGGGTTCTCGAGCACGTTGCGCTGGATCACCCGCGGCAGGTGGGTGCCGTAGTAGCCCTGGCCGATGAAGCTGCGCAGCACCCGGTTCTTCGCCGCCAGCGCGCGCAGCTCGGCCAGCGCCTGCTCCTCGGTCGCCGGCGGCGGCAGTGCCGGCGGCCGGTCGAGCGCGATGCTGGCCGGCACCAGCGCGTCGATCAGCGCGCGCCGGCTGGGCGCGCCGATCGCCTGCAGCATGCGTGCCTCGTCGGCGTCGTCCGGGCCCAGGTGGCGGGTGGCGAACTCGCCCGGGTGTTCGAGCTCGGTCAGCGGGGTCGAAGCGGTGGTCGGCATGGCTGCAGGCAGGGCGGCGGCAGGGAAGGGCGCGCCGGCGGCAGCGCGCCCGCGGCGGTCACAGCGACGCGAGCAGCGCGTCGTAGCCGGCGCCGTCCATGAGCCGCTCGAACTCGGCCATGTCGGCCACGTGCAGCTTGTAGAACCAGCCTTCGCCGAGCGGGTCGCGGTTGGCCAGCGACGGGTCGGCGCGCAGCGCCTCGTTGACCTCGACCACCTCGCCGCCGACCGGCGCGAACAAGTCGGCCGCGGCCTTGACCGACTCGACCACGCCGGCGACCTCGCCCTGCTTGAGCGTGCGGCCGACCTCGGGCAGCTCGACGAAGACGACGTCGCCCAGCGCTTCCTGCGCGTGCGCGGTGATGCCGACCGCTGCGGCCTCGTGGTCCTCGATGTTGATCCATTCGTGGTCGGGCGTGTACATCGTCGTCATCGTCGCGGGCTCCTCGGCGGGGTCGTGCAGGGTCGGGGTCGAACGGCGGGGCGGCGGCCTTCAGCCGCGGAAGTAGCGGTGCGGCACGAAGGGCATCGGGGTCACGCGCATCGGCACCCGCTGGGTGCGCACCTCGGCGTAGACCTCGCCCTGCGGCTTCGCGTGCTCGGCGCTCACGTAGGCCATCGCGATCGGCTTGTCCAGCGTCGGCGCGATCGTGCCGCTGGTCACGCGGCCCATCTTGTGGCCGCCGACGTCGACCACCTTCGCGCCCTCGCGCACCGGCACGCGCTCGAGCGCGACCAGCCCGACCCGCTGGATGCTCAGCCGCCCGGCGAGCTGGCCGGCGATTAGCTCGGCGCCCGGGTAGTGGCCGGCGCGCGCCCCGCCGGGGCGGCGCACCTTCGGGATCGCCCAGGCCAGGCCGGCCTCGACCGGGCTGGTCTTGTCGTCGATGTCCTGCCCGTACAGGCACAAGCCCGCCTCCAGCCGCAGCGTGTCGCGCGCACCCAGCCCGGCGAGCTTGACCTGGCGGTGCTCGAGCAGCGCGCGCGCCAGCGTCGGCGCCGCTGCTGCCGGCACCACGATCTCGAAGCCGTCCTCGCCGGTGTAGCCCGAGCGGGTCACGTAGCAGTCGGCGCCGGCCAGCCGGAACGCGCCGCCGGACAGGAACACCAGCCGCGGAATCTGCGGGTCCAGCTGCGCCAGCACCGCGCCGGCCAGCGGCCCCTGCAGCGCCAGCAGCGCCTGCTCGGGCTGCGCCTGCACCTGGCAGCGGTGGCCGATATGGGTGACCAGGTGGCGCAGGTCGGCATCCTTGCCGGCGGCGTTGACGACCAGCAGCAGGTCGTCGGCGCGGCGCGTGACCATCAGGTCGTCGACGATGCCGCCGGCGGCGTTGGTGAAGAACGCGTAGCGCTGCTGGCCCACCGGCAGCCCGATCACGTCGCTCGGCACCAGCGTTTCCAGCGCGGCGGCGGCGTCGGCCCCGGTCAGCCGGATCTGGCCCATGTGCGACCCGTCGAACAGCGCCGCCGCCTGCCGGCAGTGGCGGTGCTCGGCGAGGATGCCGCCGGCGTAGTTCAGCGGCATCTCGTAGCCGGCGAAGGGCACCATGCGCGCGCCGTGCTCGACGTGCAGCGCATGCAGCGGGGTCTTGTGCAGGTCATCGGACATGAGGATCTCCAGGGCGAGGC
>CAZKCJ010000123.1:0-8138 GCA_964550885.1 uncultured Rubrivivax sp.
CCGCGTGCGTCGCCCAGCGCACCGCGTGCAGCCGCTTGCGGTTGGCGCTGGCCTCGTCGGCCGACAGGCGCCCGAAGTCGTGCGCCTGCGCGATCAGGTAGCGCCCGCCGCCGAAGGCGAGCGGCCGGCGCTCGTGGCGCGCGATCCGCTCGACCAGGCCGATGAAGATCATGTGGTCGCCCGCCTCGTGGCTGGCGTAGCGCCGGCACTCGAGGTAGGCCGAGCAGCCCTCGATCAGCGGCACGCCGCCCAGCCCGTCGCGCACCGGCGTGCCGGCGAACTTGTCGTTGCCGGCGCGCGCGAAGCGGTTGGACAGCTCGATCTGCTGGTCGGCCAGGATGTTGACGGCGAAGCGCTCGGCGTCGCGGAAGACCGGGTGGCTGAAGGCCTTCAGCGCCTGGCTCCACAGCACCAGCGGCGGATCGAGCGACACCGAGTTGAAGGAGTTCACGGTCACGCCGTGCCGGCGGCCTTCGGCGTCGACGGTGGTCACCACCGTGACCCCGGTGACGAAGGTCGACAGCACCTGGCGCAGCTCGCGCGGATCGACGACGGGAAGTTGCTCGACTGGGTTCATCGTCAGGCCTGCAGGTTGCCCGGGCCGCAGCCGGCGCGGCCCGGCAGCCGGTTGAGCGCGATCACGCGGCCGCGCGCTCTGGCGCCCGGCCGCAGCCCGCCGCGCGGGCTGCGCCGGACCGATCACCGCTGCCGGGGACTGCATCGCGCCGCCAGCCACGGTCAGTCGCGGTTCGGGCGCCAGCGCTGGAAGTAGCGCTGCAACCGCTCGGTCAGCCAGCCCAGCGTCATCCCCGCCAGCGAGGTGAGCAGCACGCCGACCAGCAGCGTGTCGGTCGCGAAGGTCTGGCCGGCGTAGGAGATCATGAAGCCGATGCCCTGGTTGCCGGCGGTCAGCTCGGCGATGATCACGCCGATCAGGCCGTGCGCGACCGCCTGCCGCACCCCGGTCAGGATGAACGGCACCGAGTACGGCAGCGCGACCGTCTGGAAGATCTGGCGGTCGGTCGCGCAGAAGGCGCGCGCGGCGCGCAGCAGGTCGGCGTCGATGTTGCGCACGCCGGCGATCGTGTTGATCAGGATCGGCATCATCGCGGCCAGGAAGACCAGGAAGATCGCCGAGCCGCTGCCGATCCCGAACCAGATGATGATCAGCGGGTACAGCGCGATCCGCGGCGTCGCGTAGAAGGCGTTGATCAGCGGATTCGTCGCCAGGTTCAGCCGCCGGTACCAGCCGATCACGATCCCGAGCGGCACCCCGACCACCACCGCGAGCACGAAGCCCGCGAGGAAGTTGCGGCCGCTGAACAGCGCGTTGGTCTGCAGCTCGCCGCTTTGCATCAGCTCGACGAACTTCAGCGCGATCGCCGAGGGCCCGCTGAAGAACAGCGGCGAGATCCAGCCCAGGCTCCAGGCCAGCTGCCACACCACCAGCACGACCAGGATGCCGCTGGCCGCCAGCAGCGTGCCCTCGTGCCGCTGGACGAAGCCGACGTGGCGCGGCTTGCGGGCCGGCGTCAGGTTCGCGTCGTGGTCCGACGATGTCATGGCGGTGGTCTGGCTCATGCGGAGGTGACGACGTTGATGCGCCCGGCCTCTTCCTCGATCAGCCCCCAGATGCGGTCGCTGATCGCGTGAAACTCGGGGTCGCGTTTGATGGCCAGCGTGCGCGGCCGCGCGAACGGGATCCGGAACTCGCCCTTGATGCGGCCCGGGCGGGTGCCCATCACGACCACGCGGTCGGCGAGGTACACCGCCTCGTCGATCTGGTGGGTGATGAACACCACCGTCTTGCCGGCGCGCGACCAGATCTTCAGCAGCTCGGACTGCATGAACTCGCGCGTCTGCGCGTCCAGCGCGGCGAAGGGCTCGTCCATCAGCAGCACCTCCGGATCGGTGGCCAGCGCGCGCGCGAGGTTCACGCGCTGCTGCATGCCGCCGGACAGCTCCGCCGGGTAGCGCTGCTCGAAACCCGACAGCCCGACCAGCTTCACGAACTGGTCGCTGCGCTCGTCCATCGTGCGGCGGTCGAAGCGCCGCTGCATCTCCATGCCGTAGCGCACGTTGCCGGCGACGGTGCGCCAGGGCAGCAGGCTCGCGTGCTGGAAGACCATCGAGCGGCTGACGCCGGGCCCGTTGACGCGCACGCCGCCCACCCGCAGCGAGCCCTCGTCGTAGGTCAGCAGCCCGGCCATCACGTTGAGCAGCGTCGTCTTGCCGCAGCCGCTGGGGCCGCAGATGCAGATGAACTCGCCCTCGGCGATGCGCAGCGAGACGTCGGCGAAGGCGACGAACTCGCGCTGGTCGCGCTCGACCCAGTAGCGGTAGGTCATGCGCTCGATCTCGACCTTGGTGGTCGCTGTGCTCATGCCGTCGCCTCCTCCAGACGCGCCGTCGCCGGCCCGCGCCGCCGCCTCACGGCCGCAGTTCGATCGTGTTGAACAACCGGCCCAGGCCCTCGACCTCGACCTCGGTGTTCCGGTACTCGGACAGGAAGGTGCCGATGTTGCCCTTCGGGTGGCGCGCGGTGCCCTTGGACGCGGTGCCGCAGTGCACGCAGTCGCCCGGCTCCATCGTGAACCACAGGTTGGCCTCGTGCAGCACGCGCTCGACCGGGAAGAAGTAGTTCGCGGTGCTGTCCTCGCAGTACATGTCGCCGTCGACGTAGCCGCGGATCACGAGCTTGTTCGGGTCGGGCACCTCGTCCTTGGTCGTCAGCCACGGGCCCATCGCCGCGAAGGTGTCGGCCGCCTTCGAGCGCGCGTGGTAGACGAAGTACACGTAGTTGTCCTGGTCGCCGAAGCGCTCGCGCCAGGCGAAGTGGTGCGGGCCGGTGAACTTGGGGTCCATGTTCAGCGCGATCGAGTCCTCGCCGAACTTGATGCCGCTGGCGGTCACGTCGTTGGTCAGCGTGTAGCCGAAGACGTGGTCCATGATCCGCTCCTGCGGCACGTCCTTGGCCAGCTTGCCGAACACGACCACCGGCTCGGGCTCGGGGATCGAGCGGCCGTGGCGGCCCAGCAGCACGATCGGCTTGTTGTGGCCGGTCAGCGCCGAGCGGCCCTTGGTGAAGAACATCGGCGACTTCATCGGCCTGAATGCGCGCTGGTTCAGGTTGTTGTTGTTGACCGCGCAGCCCAGGATCTTCGAGGCCTTGGGGTTGGGCGCCATCCAGTCAGCAGCCGAGACGTCGATCGTCGCCGCGCGGCCGCTGCGCGCGGCTTCGATCGCCGACGCTGCCTTGTCCAGGCCGGCGTTGCCGGAGATGATCAGATCCTCCATGTCATGCACGTCGACTACGACGGCGGTGTTGCCTTCGACGCGGGCGATCACGGTGGGCTTGCCGTTCAGGCGGATGGTTCCGAGCTTCACTGCTTGACTCCTGTCACGATGTACGAGACGATGTCTTGTAATATAGGACAGTCAGCTTCGAGCCCACATAGGGACTCACCCTTGCTCGATCGAGCCCCAAGTTTCGGCAGGCGCAACTGCGGCCGGATCGTCCACCCGAAGGAGAACTGAAGATGCCAGCATCCCGTGCAGTCGCGAAGCCCGCGACCCCCACCGCCACGCGCCACGGCCGCGGTTCATCGCCAGCCGAGGTCAGGCGCGCGGCCGACGACGAGGGCGCGCCCGCGCGCAAGCCCGGCACGGTGCAGAGCGTGGAGGTGGCGCTGCAGATCCTGGAGGGCATCGCCGACAACGACGGGCTGGTGCGCGTGAACGAGCTCGCGCGGCAGCTGGGCATGACCAAGGCGCGGGTCTCCAGGCACCTGCAGACGCTGCTGGCGCTCGGCCTGGTGGCGCGCGGGCGGCACGAGGGCTACACCTTCGGCGCGAAACTGCTGCAGCTGGGCCGCGCCGCGGTGCGCGACCGCGCGTTGGTCGACCTGTCGAAGCTGCACATGCAGGCGCTGCGCGACCAGGTCCACCACACCGTGATCCTGACGCTGCCCGCCCCCGACGGTGCAGTGGTGATCTCCTGCGTCGAGAGCCGCGACATGGCGCCGGTGACGGTGCGCATCGCCGGCTTCCTGCCGTCGCCGGGTTCGCCGGCGGGCCGGCTGTCGGTGGCGCTGCGCCAAGGTGCCGACGCGCGCGCCGCGCGCATGCTCAAGCAATGGCCCGAGCTCGGCGTCGAGTACGAGCTGGACACCGGCCGCGGCGTGGGCGGCATCGCTGCGCCGGTGTTCGACGAGCACCGCGCGCTGCTCGGCGTGATCGCGATCGTCGCGCCGACTACGGCGCTGCAGCCCGAGCCCTCCGCCGAGATGATGCTCGCGCTGCAGCGCTGCGTGCGCCTGATCGAGAACGACCACATGCGCTGACCCGCTGCGGCCGGCGCACTCGCCTTCAAGCCGCGAGCGCGCCCTCGATCGCCGCCACGCTGCGGCGCAGCTGCGCGACCAGCTGCTGCGGCGGCTTGGGCAGCAGCACCCGCGACGAGACCACGACCGACACCAGCCCGACCAGCAGCGTGCCGGCAAACACCGGCGCGGCGACGCCGCCCAGGCCGGTGCCCTGGGTGTCGACCTCGTAGTCCACGCCCTGCGCGCGCCAGCGCTTCAGCGCGTCGCCCGCCGCTGCCGGCGATCCCGCCGCGCCGGCGTCGGCCGCGCCGGCGTCGGCCGCGCCGAGGGCCACCGCGAGCCGTGCGGCCGGCGAGTGCGGGTAGCGCAGCACGGTGCCCGGATTCACGCGGATCGCTTCCGGCCGCGCCGCCGCGTAGCAGCTCAGCACCACTGCGCCGTCCGCGGTCGGCGCCGCCAGCGTCACCGTCTGCCGCAGTTCGTCGCGCAGCGCCTGCAGCGCCGGCCGGGCCGCATCGCCGAGCGTGCGGTCGCGCAGCACCTGGTGGGCGATGCGCGTCAGCCGTTCCCCGTGGCTGTAGCCCTGCCGGCCGACACGGCGCACCAGCCCCATCGCCTCCAGCGTCGCCAGGTGGCGGCACACCCGCGGCTTGCCCAGCTCCAACCGCTGCGCGATCTCGGTGACCCGCACCGGGCCGACGCTGCCGGCCAGCAGCTCGAGCATCTGCAACGCGACCTCGACGCTGCGCACGCCGCCGTCGGCGGCCGCTGCGGCCGGCGAGCGCGTGTTCTGGCTGTCGAAACTCATCCGGCTTGTTCTACATGGCTTTCCCTATTGAAAGCCAAATCCGCTTGGCCGGCAACGCAGCCGCTCGTATCATTCCTCGCAACAGTGACTCGCATTGCGCGACACTTGAACCGCCGCCAACCCGCGGCAGAAAGGACCACATCATGGGCATTCGTACCGGTCGCCAGTACCTCGACAGCCTGCGCGACGATCGCGACATCCACATCGACGGCCGCCGCGTGCGCGACGTCACCGCCGACCCGGCCTTCCGCGGCGCCGCGACCACGCTGGCCGAGCTGTACGACCTGCAGCACGACGCCGCCACGCAGGAGGTGCTGACCGCAGTCGACGCGGGCAGCGGCGAGCGCGTCGCGCGCTCGCACCTGCCGCCGCGCACGCCCGAGCAGCTGATCGCGCGCGGCCGCGCGCTGCGCCGGGTCGCGCAGCACACCTGCGGCCTGCTCGCGCGCACGCCCGACTTTATGAACGTCGGCATCAGCGCGCTCGCCGCCGCCCGCAACGTCTTCGACGAGAGCGCCAGCGGCCGCGCCTTCGGCGCCAACGTCGCCGCCTACCACGAGCACGTCAAGCGCAACGACCTGACGATGACGCACGTGCAAATCAACCCGCAGGTCGACCGCTCCAAGCAGGTGTTCGAGCAGAAGCACGACATCGCGCTGAAGGTCGTCAAGGAGACCGACGCCGGCTTCATCGTCAACGGCAGCCGCTGGGTCGGCACGCTCGCGCAGATCGCCAACGAGGTCGTGGTCATGCCCTCGGTGGTGATCAGCAACGACACCAAGGGCGAGGACTACGCGTTCGCGTTCGCGGTGCCGATGTCCACCCCCGGCCTGCGCATGATGAGCCGCCCGACGGTGGTGCCCACCGGCGCCGGCCACTTCCTGGACAACCCGCTGTCGCAGCGCTTCGACGAAGGCGACGCGGTGCTGATCTTCGACAACGTGCTGGTGCCCTGGGAGCGCGCCTTCGTCTACCGCGACCCGCAGATGTGCAACCGCATCTACAAGCTCACCTACCTGGGCGAGCACTACACCCACCAGACGATGTCGCGCACGATCGCCAAGGCCGAGTTCATGGCGGCGCTGGCGGCCTACGTCGCGCGCAGCATCAAGGTCGACGTCTTCCCCAACGTGCAGGGCATGCTGACCGAGCTGCTGATCTTCGCCGAGACGCAGCGCGCGCTGGTCGAGCGCGCCGAGGCGCAGGCGACGAAGACGCCGTACGACACCCTCGCCCCCAACCGCTGGCCGCTGCACAGCGCGCAGCTGAACTTCCACGAGCGCTACGCGCGGATGATCGACGTCGTGCGCATCATCGGCGCCGGCGGCCTGGTCGGGGTGCCGTCCTACGCCGACACCCAGGGCGAGATCGGCGAGCTGGTCGAGCAGTACTTCGCCAGCGCCGGCCAGAGCTCGCGCGAGCGCATCGAGCTGATCCGGCTGGCGGCCGACGCGTCGATCTCGGCCTTCGCCGGGCGCCAGGTGCTGTACGAGCGCTACTACCAGGGCGACCCGGTGCGCCGGGCGGTCGCCTACTTCAACGACCACCCGAAGGAGGAGCTGTACGCGCGCATCGACGACCTGATGGCGCTGCACCGCCGGATGGCCGGCGTCAACTGACGGGGGGCCCGCAATGGCACGCATCGTTCTGGGCATGGGCCTCGCGCACACGCCGCAGATGCACACCGAACCCGCGCAGTGGGACGCGCGGCTCGAGGCCGACCGCCGCAACCCGGCGCTGTGGTATCGAGGCCAGGCCTACGACTGGAACGCACTGTGCGCGCTGCGCGCTGGCGAGAACCTGGGGCCGCAGGCCGAGGCCGCCGAGCGCGCGGCGCGCCACGCACGCGCCAACGCGGCCGCGGCGCGGCTGGCCGAAGCCTGGCGCGCCGCCAAGCCCGACGTCGCGGTGATCCTGGGCAACGACCAGCACGAGCTCTTCGTCGAGGACGTGATGCCCGCGTTCACGATCTTCTGGGGCAAGGAGCTGCAGAACCTGCCGTCCACCGAGGACCAGATCCGGCGCAAGCCCGCGGGCATCCACTTCGCGCACCACGGACACGCGCCGCCGCAGGCGCTGACCCACCCGGGCGAGCCGCGGCTGGGCCGCCACCTGATCGAGCACGCGATGGCCGACGGCTTCGACGTCGCGCAGTCGCAATGGCTGCGCGAGGCCGACCAGCGCATCAGCTTCAGCACCGGCGTGCCGCACGCGTTCGGCTTCGTCTACCGCAACGTGATGGGCGACGAGGTGCCGCCGAACGTGCCGGTGATCATCAACACCTTCTACCCGCCCAACCAGCCGACCGCGGCGCGCTGCCTGGCCTTCGGCCGCTCGCTCGGCCGCGCGATCGCCAGCTGGGACGCGGACCTGCGGGTAGCGGTGATCGGCTCGGGCGGGCTGAGCCACTTCGTCATCGACGAGGCCTTCGACCGCGCCTTCCTCGACGCGCTGGTGCGCGCCGACCACGCGGCGCTGGTCAGCCACCCCGAGACCTGGTTCCAGGCCGGCACCTCCGAGTGCAAGAACTGGATCGCCGCGGCCGGCGCGCTCGAGGGCGCCGGCCTGCAGGCGCGCATCGTCGACTACGTGCCCTGCTACCGCTCTGCGGCCGGCACCGGCACCGGCGCCGGCTTCGTCGTCTGGAGCTGAGCCGCCGCCTGCCGCTGCTGCCGGCCGGCGGCCGCAGCGGTGCCCGTGTGCGCCGCACGCGGCTCGGCGCTGCGGCGACGCGCTGCGGTCACGACGGCAGCGCGTTCGAAGTGCAGTCGCCTGCCCGCCAGCTTGCCGGCGGTCCACCACAAGACCCCCGTTCGACGCGCCAACACGCCGCCGCGCCGACCCGCCGCCGTGCACACGCGCGCTGCGCTCAGGCCGCGCCCTGCAGCGCCTTCAGCGCGAAGTACTCGAGCAGCCCGTGGTGGCCGTACTCGCGGCCGATGCCCGACTGCTGCACGCCGCCGAAGGGCGCCTGCAGGTGCAGCGGGCTGCCGTTGATCACCACC
>CAZKCJ010000124.1:0-8050 GCA_964550885.1 uncultured Rubrivivax sp.
ACCCGCCGCCGCGTGGCGGCATTCCTCGACAAGGCAACTACGCCGAAGGTGCAAGCATGAACCTGAAGGATCGATGGGCAGTGGTCACCGGCGCCGCGTCCGGCATCGGTGCGGCCGTGGCCGGCAAGCTGGCCGGCGCCGGCGCCAACGTGATCGTCGCCGACATCCAGGCCGACAAGGGCAAGGCGCGCGCCGCGGAGATCGAAGCCGCGGGCGGCCGCGCGCAGTACCTCGAGGTCGACCTGACCCGGCTGGAGTCGATCGCCGCGTTCGCCGACGCGGTGCACGCGCGCTGCCCGGCGGTGGACGTGCTCGTCAACGGTGCCGGCTGGGGCCGCACCGCGCCGTTCTGGGACGGCACGCCCGAGTTCTGGCAGCAGCTGATGGCGCTGAACCTGATGGGCCCGCTGCACCTAACGAAGGCGCTGCTGCCGCGGATGATCGAGCGCAGCGGCGGCAAGATCGTCAACATCGCCAGCGACGCCGGTCGCGTCGGCAGCCTCGGCGAGACCGTGTACGCGGCCGCCAAGGGCGGGCTGATCGCCTTCACCAAGTCGCTCGCGCGCGAGACCGCGCGCTACGGCATCAGCGTGAACTGCGTGTGCCCGGGGCCGACCGACACGCCGCTGATGGCCGCGGTGCCCGACAAGGTGAAGGAGGCGCTGATCAAGGCGATCCCGCTGCGCCGCCTGGGCAAGCCCGAGGAGGTCGCCGACGCGGTGCTGTTCTTCGCCGGCGACACCGCCAACTACTGCACCGGCCAGGTGCTCAGCGTCAGCGGCGGGCTGACGATGGCTGGGTGAAATGGACCACCCCCTACGCGCTTCGCGCGCCCCCTCGAGGGGGCACCGCTGGCGGACCGGCGGAGCCGGATCCGCGGCGGTCGCTCGATGTGGCGGATTCATGCGTTGCAGGTCACGCTGCGGCGCCGTGCACGAGGACACCACACCATGGACCTGAGCCTGCCCGAATTCCTGGCGCACGCGATCGCGCTCGAGCACGAGGCAGCCGAGCGCTACCTCGAGCTGGCCGACATGATGGAGTCGTACCGCAACGACGAGGTCGCGGCGACCTTCCGCGACATGGTGCGCTACTCGCGGCTGCACCACGACTCGATCGTCGCGCGCGCGCAGGGGCTGAAGCTGCCACAGCTGCGCTCGTGGCAGTACCGCTGGCGCAACCCGCCCGAGACCGGCGGCGAGGAGGCTTTCGATCCGGCGCTGACCACCTACGAGGCGCTGCGCTACGCGCGCGAGAACGAGTTCCGCGCGCAGGCCTTCTACAGCCAGCTCGCCACCGACGCGAGCGAGGCCGAGGTGCGGCGGCTGGCTGCCGACTTCGCGGCCGAGGAGACCGAGCACGTGCAGGCGCTGGACGACTGGCTGGCGCGCACGCCGCGGCCGTCGACGCCCTGGCGCGTCGATCCGCAGCACGAGGCCTGACGCGCGGGTGGCCGGCAGCGGGAGCCGATCGATGCGTCGCCACGGGGTCGGAGCCGGCGCCGTTCGCGGCGTCGCCGCCGACCGCCGCCGGCTGCCGACCGCGGCAGCGGCGCCGGCGATGGAGCCGCGGCAGTGAGCCCGCGCCGCACGAAGCCGGCCGACGCCGCGGCGCGCACCTGGCGCGAGCCCGATGGGCTGCACGTCGAGGTCCGCGGGCTGGGCGCACCGCAGCCGATGGTGCTGATCCTGCAGCTGCTGCGCGAACTGCCACGCGACGCGGTGCTGATCGTGCACCACGACCGCGACCCGGCGATGCTCTACCCGGAGCTCGCGCAGATCGGCTGGCAGGCCGAGCTGATTGACGGCGAGCCGGGCGAGGTGCGGCTGCGGCTGAGCGCGGCTGCGCCGGACGATGGCGGCTGACGTGCGACCGCGGCGCGGGGCCGCGCGCGGCGGCCAGCGAGCGTGCAGCGCGCAGCGCCGCGCGGACCGGAGCGTGGGGTGAGCGACGAGGCGCCTGCGAAGTTCGTGCCCAAGCCGGTGCCGCGCCGGCTCGGCGGCACCTTCCTCGGCGGCGCGAAGGGGCGGCTGCTGCCGGCGTCGCTGGTGTTTCGCTTCTTCGGCGCAGCGGTGGTGTTCCACGCCTGCGCGTGGGCGGCGCTGCTGGGCGGCGCAGCGCAGTGGCCGCAGTGGCGCTACGGGCTGGGCTGGCCGCTGGCGGCACTGCACCTGGTCACGCTGGGCACGCTGCTGAGCAGCGCGATCGGCGCGAGCCTGCAGCTGCTGCCGGTGGCCACCCGGCTGCCGGTGCGCTCGCAGCGGCTGGTCGCGGTGTTGTGGTGGCTGTACGTGCCCGGGGTCGCGGTGCTGACACTGGGCATGGGCCTGGCGCGGCCGGCCTGGCTGGAGCTCGGCGCGGGCGCGGTGCTGGCCGCACTGGCGCTGTGGGGCGTGCTGCTGGCGCTGAACCTGCTCGGCGCGCGCGGCATGCCCGGAGTGGTGGTCCACGGCTGGGGCGCGCTGGTCGCGCTGGGCGCGCTGGGGGCGAGCGCGGCGGCGCTGGTCGCGCTGTGGCTGGGCCGGCCGTGGCTGGATGCCGACACCGCGCGCGGCCTGCACCTGGTCAGCGGCTCCTTCGGCGTGATGGGGCTGCTCGTGTTCGGCCTCAGCTACATCCTGCTGCCGATGTTCGCGCTCGGCAGCGTGCCGGTCGAGCGGCGGCAGGTCGCGGCTGGTGCAGCGGCGGTGACCGCGGTCGCGGCCGCGGCGCTGGCCGCGCTCGGACCGGGGCTGGGCTACGCCCCCACGCCGCTGCGGCTGGCGGCGGGCCACGGAACGGGGACGCAACCGGGATTCTGCAATTTCATGCGCTCGCGGGGAGTCGGGGGGGCGGCGGGAGCGGCGCTGCTGGCCGGGGGGCTGGCCAGCGGCATGCGCAAGGACCTGGGCCGCTCGGTGTGGCTGATGCGGCTCGCGTGGACGAGCCTGGGCCTGGCGCTGCTGCTCGCGCTGGCGCTGGTGCTGGGGGCGCCGGCCGACACCTGGGGGCGGCTGTTCGGCGTGCTCGCGGTGGTCGGCTGGCTGCTGAGCTTCCTGTTCGGCGTGCTGCAGCGGATCCTGCCGTTCCTCGCGTCGATGCACGCGGCGCTGGGGCAGCGGCGGCCGCCGACGCCGTCGGCGATGACGCTGGAGCAGGCGCTCGCCTGGCACTTCGGCGCGCACTGCGCGGCGCTGCTGCTGCTGGCCGGGGCGGCAGTCTTCGACCGCGCCGAGCTGGCCGCCGCCGCGGGCGCAGTCGGCCTGGTCGGCGCGCTCGCCTTCGGTCTGTTCTTCGCGGTGCTGGTGCGCCGGCTACTGCTGGCGACCGCGAAGCGCCCGCCAGCCTGACGCGCCCCCGGCCTTCTTGATCTGCTGCAAGGCCGCCGCGGCCGCGGCCGGGTACGCTGGCGCCTGTTCACCGACCCCAGCCACGCAGCGCCGATCCTGGCGCCCCTCGAGCCCGTTTCGGAGTCTGCATGAGCTATTCGCGCCAGGTGTCGCAAGCGCTCGACGAAGAGCACCGCGCCAACCTCGAGCTGCTGGGCCGCGCCGAGCGCGCGTTCACCCGCAGCGGCGACCCCGAGCAGCCGGCGATCGCGGGCCAGCTGGTGCGCCACCTCGAGCACGAGATCGACCGCCACTTCAGCTTCGAGGAGCAGCAGCTGTTCCCGCGGATGAGCGAGGCCGGCGACGGCGACCTGGCGACCCTGCTGACCGAAGAGCACGACACGGTGCGCGAGGTCGCCGCCGAGCTGCTGCCGCTGGCGCGCGCCGCCGCCGCCGGCACGATGGCCGCGGCCGACGCACCGACGCTGAAGCGGCTGGTGCTGGAGATCGTCGAACGCCAGGTCGCGCACATCCAGAAGGAGACGATGTCGCTGCTGCCGATGCTCGACGACCTGCTCGACGACGACACCGACCGCGAACTCGCGTTCGCCTATGCGGCCGGCTGAACGCGCCGCGCGCCAACCCGGGGAAGGACCTGCGATGACCTCGATGCCCGTAGCCCAGCACGCCCACACGATCCGCGCGCTCGCGCCCGCCGACCTGCCCGCGGTGGTCGCGATCGACGCTGCCGCCGAGGGCCACAGCCGCCGCGACTACGTCGAGCGCCGGCTGCGTGCGGCGCAGCGCGAGCCCGAGCTGCACGCGCAGTTCGCGGCCGCCGACGACGCCGGCGTGGTCGGCTTCATGCTCGCGCGGGTGCTGGCCGGCGAGTTCGGCCAGCGCCGGCGCGCGTTGCGGCTGGAGGCGCTCGGGGTGCGCGCCGACCGGCGCGGCTTCGGCGTCGGCCGCTCGCTGTTCGAGGTGCTCGCCGCCTGGGGCACGCGCCACGACTGCAGCACGATCCGCACCACCGCGAACTGGCAGGACACCGCGCTGCTCGACTGGTTCGACAGCCTCGGCTTCGAGCTCGCGCCCGAAGTGATCCTGCACTGCCGGGTCGACGGCAGTGCCGGGCGCAGCGCGGCCGAGCTGCCGCTGGTCGAGCCGGTGCACGAGATCGACTACGGCCGCGACGAGGCCAACGACCACGAGCGCCTCGGCCGCGACGCGGCGCAGGTGGCGTCGATGACCCGCGGCGACCTGGACGCGATCGTGCGCATCGACCGGCTGGTGACCGGGCGCGACCGGCGCGACTACATCACCTCGCGGCTGGACGAGGCGCTGGACAACACCAGCGTGCGCGTGTCGCTGACCGCGCGCTGCGACGGCGCGGTGGTCGGCATGCTGATGGCGCGCGCCGACCTCGGCGACTTCGGCCGGCCCGAGGCGGTGGCGGTGCTGGACACGCTCGGGGTCGACCCGGACTACGCGCGCCGCGGCATCGGCCGCGCGCTGCTGGCGCAGCTGTTCGCGCACCTCGATGCGCTGCGGGTCGAGGGGGTGGAGACGATCGTGCCGCTGGGCGAGCTCGAGCTGCTGAGCTTCCTGCGCGCGGTCGGCTTCGAGCAGGGCCGGCGGCTGTCCTTCGTGCGCCGCCTGGGCAGCGGCCGCTGACGCCGCCGCGGCGCCCGCAACGCCGCGGCGCCGGCAGCGCCAGCGCTGCGGCGCGGGCCCGGCGGTGCCGCCGCAGCGGCTGCTGGATCGCCATTTCTTGAACTGCGACAACGCGCGGCCGGGTGGCGCTCGCGCATAGTCGCGAGTTCGCCCGCCCAACCGATGAAGGCCACGCCCAAGCCCCGTCTCGTCTGCCCCGCCGGCTCGCTGCGGGCGCTGCAGGCGGCGGTGGACGCCGGCGCCGACGCAGTCTACCTGGGGCTGCGCGATGCGACCAACGCGCGCAACTTCGCCGGGCTCAACTTCGACGACGCGCAGGTGCGCGAAGGGCTGCGCTACGCGCATGCGCGCGGGCGCGAGGTGCTGATGGCGCTGAACACCTTCGCGCGCGCGAGCGACGACGGCCCGTGGCGGCGCGCGGTCGACCGCGCCGCCGAGTTCGGCGCCGACGCGCTGATCGTCGCCGACACCGCGGTGATGGCCTACGCGCGCGACCACCACCCGCAGCTGCGGCTGCACCTGTCGGTGCAAGCCTCGGCCACCACCTACGAGGCGATCGAGTTCTACCGCGAGCGCTACGGCATCCGCCGCGCGGTGCTGCCGCGGGTGCTGACGCTGGCGCAGGTGCAGCAGGTGATCGCCCACACCCGAGCCGAGATCGAGGTCTTCGGCTTCGGCAGCCTGTGCGTGATGGTCGAGGGGCGCTGCGCGCTGTCGTCGTACGCGACCGGCCAGTCGCCGAACACGGTCGGCGTGTGCTCGCCGCCGTCGGCGGTGCGCTGGGCCGAAACGCCGGCTGGGGTCGAGGCGCGGCTGAACGAGGTGCTGATCGACGTCTACGCGCCCGACGAGCCGCGCGGCTACCCGACGCTGTGCAAGGGCCGCTTCGTCGTCGACGGCGAGCGCGACTACGCGCTGGAGGAGCCGACCAGCTTGAACACGCTGGCGATCCTGCCGCAGCTGATCGAGTCCGGCGTGGCGGCGATCAAGATCGAGGGCCGCCAGCGCAGCCCCGCGTACGTGGCCGAGGTCACGCGCATCTGGCGCGCAGCGATCGACCACGCGGCGTCGGGCGCGCGCTGGTCGGTGCAGCCCGGCTGGAGCGCCGGGCTGGCCCGCTGGGCCGAGGGCCAGCAGCACACGCTGGGGGCCTACGACCGCCCCTGGCGCTGACGCAGTGTCCGCAGCGAAACCATGCCTGCCGCAACCCCTGCCCCGATCGAGCTGAGCATCGGCCCGCTGCTGTACTGGTGGCCGCGCAGCGCAGTGATGGAGTTCTACGCGCAGGTGGCCGAGGGTCCGGCGCAGCGGGTGGTGCTGGGCGAGGTGGTGTGCTCGCGCCGCAACGAGTTCAAGCTCGACGACTGGATCGCGCTCGGCCGCGAGCTGGCGCAGGCCGGCAAGCAGGTGCTGCTCGCGACCCAGGCGCTGGTGATGAGCGAGGCCGAGCTGCGCACGCTGCGCCGCGTCGCCGAGCAGGACGAGTTCGCGGTCGAGGCGGGCGACGCTTCGGCGCTGCGCGTGTTGGCCGCCGCCCGCGACGCGCGCCCGGCGCGCGCGGCCTTCACGCTCGGGCCGCACGTCAACGTGTACAGCCGCGCGGCGCTGGTCGAGCACGCGGCGCTCGGTGCCGACACCTGGGTGCCGCCGCTGGAGCTGGCGCTGGACGCGGTGGCGGCGATCAACCCGCCGGTCGAGCCGGTGCACGGCCCGGCGGGCGCGGTCGCGACCGAGGTCTTCGGATTCGGGCGGATGCCGCTGGCCTTCTCGGCGCGCTGCTTCACCGCGCGCCACTACCGGCTCGCGAAGGACGCCTGCGAGTTCCGCTGCCGCGACGACGCCGACGGGCTGCCGGTGGCGAGCAGCGACGGCCGGCCGTTCCTGGTGCTCAACGGCATCCAGACCCAGTCGGCGGGGCTGCAGTCGCTGCTCGGCGGTGGCGGCGCGTTGCGCGCGGCCGGGGTCCGGCGCCTGCGCCTGTCGCCTTGCGCGACCGGCTTCGACCGCGTGGTCGAGCTGTTCGACCAGGTGCTGAATCGCGGTGGCTCGCTGGCCGCAGCGCAGGCCGAATTGGCCACGCTCGGCCTGCCCGGCGAGCTGGTCGACGGCTTCGCGCACGGTGCGCCCGGCATGCAGGCGCAGGCAGCATGAGGCCGGCGGCGCCGACCTCGTCGACCGGATCGCCGCTGCGTGCGGACGCGCGCGGGCCCGCAGCGACGCAACGCCGCGAGCCGGTGCGCGCGGCGGCCCCCTGGCCGCCGCTGGTCGACGCGCTCGGCCGCCGGCTGCGCCCGCTGGTGCAGCGGCTGCCGACGCAGCCGCCGTCGTGGCTGGCTGCGCGCGCGCTCGACCGGTTGCTGCTGCCGCGGCTGGACGCCGGGCAGCGCGACGCGCTGGCGCAGCGCGCAGTCGAGGTCGAGATCGTCGAGGCCGGGCTGCGGGTGCGGCTGGTGCTGGGCGAGCGCGGCTTCGATCCGGCGCGCGCCGATCAGCCGACGGTGCTGTGCGTGCGCGCGCGCGCCGACGCGCTGTGGCGGCTGCTGCGCGGCGAGGACGACGCCGACCGGCTGTTCTTCGACCGTGCGCTGGTGATGGAGGGCGACACCGAGTTCGGCCTCGCGCTGAAGAACACGCTCGACGCGATCGGCCCGCTGCTGCCGCGGCCGCCCTGGGCACGCGGCTGAGCGGCGTGAACGCCGCCGGCGCCGCCCCGGCTGGCGCGGAGTCTGATCGTGGGTGCGCTGCACGCTGCGCACCCGGGGGCAGCGCGGTGGGCCGCGCCGCCCCGATCGCTCAGGCGCGCAGGCGGTGGTACTTGGCCAGCAACTCGTCCTTGGTCTCGACGTAGTCCGGGTGCTGGATGATGCAGTCGGCCGGGCAGACCAGCTGGCACTGCGGCTCGTCTTCAGCGCCCACGCATTCGGTGCAGCGATCCGGATCGATCACGTAGATGTCACCGGCCGAGATCGCTTCGTTCGGGCACACCGGCCTGCAGGCGTCGCGGGCGGTGCAGTCTTCGGTGATCAACAGGGCCCTCGTAAGTCACTCCAGTTCATGAGATCGGAATT
>CAZKCJ010000125.1:0-8039 GCA_964550885.1 uncultured Rubrivivax sp.
GTCGAGTTCGCTTCGAAGTCGTCGCTGAACACGATCCCCGCCTGCGCCGCGGCGGTTGCCAGCACGAGCGCCGCGCTCAGGAATGCTTTCTTGATCTGCATCGTCGTCACCGTGATCCAAGAGGTGACGCAGTGTCGTGGGGGCGGCGCCGGCGGCCCACCCCCTGCTCGCGGGGTCGGGCTGTAAACGGCGTGACATCGTGCCGCGCCGGCCGGCTCGCGCGCGGCCAGGGCGCCGCAGTGCGGCCACCGAAGCTCAAGCGCCGGGCTCGGCGGGCAGCCAGGCGACCACCGCCACCGTGCAGCCGGCGATCGCCGCCATCACCCACAGCAGGGTCGAGAAGCTCCAGGCCTTGACCAGCGGGCCGAGCAGCCAGACCGCGGCCGAGCTGGCGCCGATCGACACCGTCAGCCGCGCGCCGGCCACCCGCGAGCGGATCCGGTCGTCGACGTAGCGCACGATCATCGCGTCGGTGAACGGGATCGAGCCGAAGATCACGACCATCACCGCCAGCAGCGCCGCGAGCAGCCACCAGCCCTCGACCTGCGCCGCCAGCGCGAGCAACGGCACCTGCGCGGCGGCGATGCCCAGGTACAGCGGCTTCAGCGGCACGCGGTCGATCAGCCCGCCCACCACCACCTGCGCCAGCGCCGCAACCGCGTAGACCGCGGCCAGCAGCGCGCCGATCACCGCCGGGTCGTCGAGCACGCCGCTGAAGCGCTCGTGCAGCAGCTGCGCGTTGCCGTTGGTCGTGAAGTTGAACAGCAGCCCGGTGGTCACCGAGGCCGCGGTCATCACCACCAGCGCGCGCGCCAGCAGCCGCGGCGCGAGGCTCACCGCAGCGCGCGTTCGCCGGCTGGCCGGCGCCTCGGTCTCGTGCGGGCAGATCCGCGCGAACAGCAGTCCGCAGCCGATCGCCGCCAGCCCCGGCAGCGCGAATGCGGCGCGCCAGCCCAAGGCCTGCACCAGCAGCCCGGTGCTCAGCGCAGCCACCGCGATGCCGAGGTTGCCGGCCAGCCCGTTGAAGCCGATCACCCGGCCCGGCCGCCGCGCGCGCTGCAGCAGCATCGGGATGCCCACCGGGTGGTAGATCGACGCGAACGCGCCCAGCAGCGTCAGCGCCGCCGCCAGCTGCCAGGCGTTGCGCGCCAGCGCCGCCAGCACTGCCGCCGCGCCGATGCCGTGGAAGAACAGCAGCATCATCCGCCGCCGCCCCCACAGGTCGCCGAGCCGGCCCGCCGGCAGCGAGCCCAGGCCGAACAACGCGAACGCGCCGACGCCGTAGGGCATCAGGTCCTCCCAGCGCGCGAAGCCGAACTCGGCGGCGATCGCGCCGACCGCGGTCGCGAAGATCAGCAGGAACATGTGGTCCAGCGCGTGGCCGAGGTTGAGCAGCCAGGCGGTGCGGCGCAATGCCGGCCCGTCGTCGACCGCCGGCGCAGCGACGCAGCATGCGGAAGGGGCGGCTTCGGGCGGCATCCGCGCAGTGTGCCGCAGCGCTGCCGCCGCTGCGGCGGCAGCCCAGCTGCAGCTGCCGGCCTGCGGCCGAACGATCAGCGGGGCTTCTCGCCCGCTGCTCGCCACGCCCGCCGCCAGCGCGCCGCGCAGGCCACGCCGCGATCGACGGCGCGCACGGCCTGTGGCCCGGGCCGCGAGCACGCGCGGATCGCCGGCGGCAGTCCGCGCGGCGCCGGCAGGCTACAGCGTGCCGGCCGCGCGGAAGTCGAACAGCCGCGCCAGCGTGCTCGCCGGGAACTGATGCACCGCGTCGTTGTAGGCCTGCACCGCGTCGTTGAACAGCTGGCGGGCAAAGCCCAGGCGTGTGTTCGCGTCCTGCAGCGTCGCGAGCAGCGGCGCGGTCGCGCCGGCGGCCGCCGGGCGCTGTTCAAGCAGCGCGAGCAGCCGCGCCGCCGCCGCCGCCAGCGCGCGCTCGGCCAGCCCCAGCTCGGCAGCGCGCGGCGCCAGCGCCGGCCGCGCGCGCATCGCGTCAGCCGCGGCCTGCAGCCGCTGCTGCGCGTCGAGCGCCGCGTCGATCGCTCCCTGCTCGTCGTGCAGCGGCGCGCGCGCGGCGTCGGCCAGCTGCGCCAGCGCCGCGGCCCGCCGCTGCAGCGGCTCGTCGACCTGGGCCCAGGCCGCGATCACCGCGTTGCGCAGCGCGACCAGCCGGTTGTAGGCACCCAGCGCCCAGAACACCAGCAGCGCGGCCGCGGCCAGCAGCAGCAGGTGCTCCACGCCCACGCGCTGCTAGAACGAGCCGAACACCGACCCGAGCACGATCACCGTGACCAGCGCCAGCAGCGCGCTGACGATGCCGACCATCACGATGTCGAAGTAGCTCTCCCGATGGGTCGAGCCGCACACCGCCAGCAGCGTGACCACCGCGCCGTTGTGCGGCAGGCTGTCGAGCGAGCCGGCGCCGATCGCGGCCACGCGGTGCATCAGCGCCGGGTCGATGCCGTACTGCGCGGCCAGCTGCAGGTAGGTGTCGCCGAGCACGCTGAGCGCGATCGTCAGCCCGCCCGAGGCGGAGCCGGTCAGCGCCGACAGCACGTTGGTCGACACCGCCAGCCCGACCAGCGGCCCGCCTTCGAGCCCCAGCACCCAGTCGCTGACCACCGCGAAGGCGGGCAGCGCCGCGACCACCGCGCCGAAGCCGACCAGGCTGGCCACGCTGATCACCGGCAGCGCCGCCGCGTTCAGGCCGGCGTCGACGGTCTGGCGCAGCGACTGCAGCCGACCGCGGTTGAGCACGTAGAGCACGACGATGGCCGCGGCCAGCGCGACGATCACCGACCAAACGCCGCCGACGCCGGCGATCGAGGTCGCGCCCCACTCGGGCTCGGCCAGGAACGCGGTATCGGCGCGCGGCAGGAGCACCAGCGACATCAGCAGGTTGACGACCATCACCACCGCCAGCGGCAGCAGCGCCACCGTGATGCCGGGCAGTTCGGTGCTGCGCTGACCTTCGTCGACCTCGGCCGGGTCGAAGGCCTGCGCGGTGGTCGCGCGCTCGCGCACCAGCGGGTCGTGCGCGGCGGCGTCGGCGGCGTGCAGATCGGTGCCGCCAAAGCCTTCGCCGGCGCTGCGCGCGGCGCGCTCGGCGCGGCCCAGCCACCACAGCCCGAAGCCCAGCATCACCGCCGACGCAATCAGCCCGAGCCCCGGCGCCGCGAACGCGGTGGTGCCGAAGAAGGGCATCGGGATCGCGTTCTGGATCGCCGGCGTGCCCGGCATCGCGGTCATCGTGAAGGTGGTGGTGCCCAGCGCCACCGCCGGCGCCAGCAGCCGGTTCGGGATGTTCGCGCTGCGGAACAGCGCCTGGCCCATCGGCGCGATCACGAACATCGCGACGAACAGGCTGACGCCGCCATAGGTGACCAGCGCGCCGGCCAGCACCACCGCCAGGATCGAGCGGCCGGCGCCGAGCTTCTTCGTCATGAACTGCGCGATCGCCGAGACCGAGCCGCTGTCGTCCATCAGCTTGCCGAACAGCGCCCCCAACAGGAACAGCGGGAAGAACTGCGCGATGAAGCCGGCCGCCGACCCCATGAAGGTCTGCGTCCAGTGCGCGAGCAGCGGCTGGCCCGAGAAGGCGGCGGCAACCAGCGCCGCCAGCGGCGCCAGGCCGAGCACGCTCCAGCCGCGATAGGCCAGCCAGACCAGCAGGCCCAGGCCGATCAGGATGCCGAGAAGGCCCATGTCGTAGGTCCCGTTGAAGGGTGTCGGGTGCGGCCGCCGCCAGCCGGCGCGGCCACGCTAGGTCGGCGCCGCGCCGCGACACGCTGCCGCGGCGCGTCGAACCCGGCGCCGGTGTTGCCGCCGCGCGCGGCGCGGCGCGGCGCGCGGCGCCTGCCGCTCAGCAGGCCTCCAGCATCGCGTCCAGGTCCAGCGACGAGCGCTTGCCCAGATCGGATCCATGCGCGTCGAGGAACTGCTGCGTGCTGCGCCGCCCCTCGTCGCGCAGCCCGCACAGGAACGGCCACTCGGTGATCAGCTTCGAGCTCGAGTCGACCTCGGTCACGCGGTCGGACGCGATCCGGTGGATGCGCATCCTGGCCCACTTCGCGCCTTCGCTGTCGCCGAGGTCGGCGACCTTGTTCAGCAGCGCGATCATCCGCAGCTCCTTGACCAGCGGCGAGTTGAACGCGACCTCGTTGAGCCGCTCCATGATGCCGCGCGCGGTCCGCGGCACTTCGTCGCGCACGATCGGGTTGATCTGCACCAGGATCGTGTCGCGCCCCTGGGTCTCGCGCACCAGCGGCGTGATCGTCGGGTTGCCGACGTAGCCGCCGTCCCAGTAGGACTCGCCGTCGATCTCCACCGCCTGGAACATCGTCGGCAGGCAGGCCGACGCGAGCAGCACGTCGGGGGTGATCTCGCCGTTGCGGAACACCCGGCCGGTGCCGGTGCGCACGTTGGTCGCGGTGATGAACAGCTGCACCGGCGCGTCGGCCAGCGCCGCGAAGTCGACCGTCTCGGCCAGGATCCGGTGCAGCGGATGAAAGCCCAGCGGGTTCAGGTCGTAGGGCGAGAACATCCGCTGCACCATCTCGGTGGCCATGTACAGCGGCGAGTCGCCGAGGGTCCAGCGGCCGCTGAGCATCGCCATCGGGCTGCGCACCATCGGGCTCATCCGCCCGGCTTCGGCCACCGCCCGCCAGAAAGTCTCGAGTGCGGCTTTCGCGCCGTCGACGCCGCCCTGCTGCAGACCGCTGGCCATGACCGCCGCGTTCATCGCGCCGGCCGATGTGCCCGAGATGCCCTCGACCTTCATCCACGGCTCTTCGAGCAGCCGGTCGAGCACGCCCCAGGTGAACGCGCCGTGAGCGCCGCCGCCCTGCAGGGCCAGGTCGACGAGCAGGCGCTTGGCAGTGACCGGCATGGATTCCTCAGGATTTGTTGCAGAGCAGCATGCTAGCGCGCGGTGGCCGACGCGCAGCCGGCGTCACTGCCGCACTTCGCCCTGCCCCAGCACCACCCACTTCAGCGAGGTCAGCCCTTCGAGCCCGACCGGGCCGCGCGCGTGGAATTTGTCGGTGCTGATGCCGATCTCGGCACCCAGTCCGTACTCGAAGCCGTCGGCGAAGCGGGTGCTCGCATTGACCATCACGCTGGCCGAATCGACCTCGCGCAGGAAGCGCATCGCGTGCGCGTGCAGGCTGGTCAGGATCGCGTCGGTGTGGTGCGAGCCCCAGCGGTTGATGTGCGCGATCGCCTCGTCGAGGCTGTCGACCAGCTTGATGCTGATCACCGCGTCGAGGTACTCCTCGGCCCAGTCCGACTCCTGCGCGTCGACCAGGTCGGCGCCGGCCAGCGGCGCCAGCAGCGCGCGTGCCTGCGGGTCGCAGCGCATCTGCACCCGCTTGGCGGCGAAGACCGCGCCGATCCGCGGCAGGAACGCAGGTGCGATCGCGCGGTGCACCAGCAGCGACTCGGCGGCGTTGCACGGGCTGACCTTCTGCGTCTTCGCGTTGTCGGTCACGCGCAGCGCCAGCTCCAGGTCGACCGCCTCGTCGACGTAGACGTGGCAGTTGCCGTCCAGGTGCTTGATCACCGGCACCCGCGCCTCGGCGCTGATGCGCTCGATCAGCCCCTTGCCGCCGCGCGGGATGATCACGTCGACGTGCTCGGGCATCGCGATCAGCCGGCCGACCGCGGCGCGGTCGGTGGTGCGCACCAGCTGCACCGCGTCAGCCGGCAGCCCGGCGGCCACCAGCGCCGCCTGCACCCGCTGCCACAGCGCCAGGTTCGACTGCAGCGCCTCGGAGCCGCCGCGCAGGATGCAGGCGTTGCCGCTCTTGATCGCCAGCGATGCCGCCTCGATCGTCACGTTGGGCCGGCTCTCGTAGATCATGCCGAACACGCCCAGCGGCACGCGCATGCGGCCGACGCTGATGCCGCTGGGCTGGCGCCTGAGCTCGCTGATCTCGCCGATCGGGTCGGGCATCGCGGCGAGCTGCTCGCAGCCCTGCGCCACCGTCTCGATGATCGGCGCGTTCAGCTTCAGGCGGTCGAGCAGCGGCGCCGCCAGCCCTGCCGCACGCGCGGCCTGCAGGTCCAGCTCGTTGGCCTGCTGCAGCGCGGCCGCGTCGGCGCGCAGCCGCTGCGCCAGGCCGCGCAGCGCGGCGTTGCGCACGGCGACCGGCGCCTTCGCGACCGCGGTCGCCGCGGCCCGCGCCGCTGCGCCAACTTGCGCCATGTAGGAGGCGATCTCAGCCGGATCCATCGCGGTGATTGTCCCACCGCCCTGCGGGGCGTCCGGCCCGGCGCCCGCACCCGCGCCGCCGGCGGCGCACTCGTCCTCCCGCACGTCCGCCCGCTCGGCCGCCAACTCGTCCTTCCGCCCGCTCGTCCGTCGGCCCCCCCCGCGTGCCCGCACGCCAGGCCGGCGCCTGGGCCTGGAACCAGGCCGGCGAGCTGCCGCGATCCGTGCGCCGACCCGCACCGGTACACCGGCCGCAGCCTTCAGCCGCCGACCCAGCCGACGATCGCCAGCCACAGCGGCGCGGTCGCGGCGAACGCGAAGGTGCTGAGCACGATCGTCGCGGTGACCTCGGTGCGGCCGCACTGGTAGCGCTGCGCAAACAGCAGCGCGTTGATGCCCGAGGGCAGCGCCGCCATCATCACCAGCACCGCCAGCGGCGTGCCGCGCAGGCCGAACCCCAAGCGCGCGGCCGCGAGCACCGCCGCCGGCAGCACCAGCAGCTTCAACGCGCCGAGCGCGGCCGCGCCGCGCAGGTTGCCGCGCAGCCCGTAGCTCTGCAGCGACACGCCGATCAGCACCAGGCACACCGGCACCACCGCTGAGCCGAGCATCGCCAGCGTCTGGTCCAGCACCGCCGGCAGCGCCGCGCCGCCGAGGTTCCAGGCCAGGCCGAGCAGCACCGGCAGCACCACCGGATGCACGACCGCGTTGCGCACCGTGCTGCGCAGCGTGTCCCAGTGCGCGCGCGCGCCGGCGGCGCGCGCCAGGTCGAGCTCGACCAGCACCGTCAGCAGCGTCAGCAGCACCAGTCCGTGCAGGCTGACCAGCGCGATGTGCAGCGCCAGCCCGCGCTCGTCGAACACCGCCGCTGCCAGCGGGATGCCCAGCTGCACCGCGTTGCCGTAAGTGGCGGCGATGGTGCGGGTGGCCGCGGCCGCCCCCTGCGGCGCGCCGGCCAGCCGCTGGCCCGCGTAGATCGCCAGCAGCACCGCGACCGCCGGCACGAAGTACGCGGCCAGCGTCGGCCACGGCATCCGCGCGAGTTCGATCCGCGCCATCGTGCGGAACAGCAGTGCCGGCACGAACAGGTAGAACGCAGCGTTCGACAGCACCCGCGCCGGGTCGTTCGCGCTGCTGCCGAGCCAGCGCTGGCGCGACGCGACCCAGCCGAGCGCGACCGTCGCGAACAGGCCAAGCAGCTTGGCGAAGACGGCGGCGCTCATCGGCCCGACGCCACGCGAGGCTCAGCCGCCATCGGGCAGCAGCCGCTGCAGCCAGGCGGCGACCGCCGCCGCCGGCAGCTCGACCGCGACCGCCTTGCGCCGAGCGGTCGCGCCGCGCAGCAGCTGCAGCCGGCGCCGCGGCACGCCGAGCTGGTCGCTCAACCAGGCGAGCAGCGCGTCGTTGGCCTTGCCGTCGACCGCCGGCGCCTGCAGCCGCACCCGCAGCGCGCCGTCGTGCAGCCCGTCGGCGCCGCTGCGTTTCGCGCCGGGCACCGCGGCGATCGCCAGCACCACGCCGCCGCCCTGCGCGCGCAGGCAGGGCCAGGTGCCAGCCATCACGCCGCCGTCCGCCTACCGCAGGCTGCGACGCCCTGCGGTGCCCGAGCGCGGCGGCGGCTTCATCGCGACCACGTCCTGGTGTCGCCCGCGCAGGTCAGCACTGCAGGGCCCGAGCGAAGCGGCAGCTTCATCGCCACCTCCGGGCCGGGCGCCAGCCGCAGCGAGCCCGGCCGGCCGCGCGCGGATGCGTCGCGGGTGCCCACCGCAGCGTCGCGGCGCTGGCCGCACCGGGCCGCCCGCACGCGCACACCCCCGCGCCGAGTTGGCCGCAA
>CAZKCJ010000126.1:0-7991 GCA_964550885.1 uncultured Rubrivivax sp.
CGCCTAGCCAGGACGACAAGTCCATCGGTTTTCTTAAGTGCTGCATAGCGTGGAACACTGCACTAGCGCGGCGCTCAGCCCAGGAAGCCGAGGTTGCGCCGCCCGGCGTCGAAGCGGGCCAGGTTCGGGAAGACGTCGAGCAGCTGGCCGTCGCTGAGGCCGAACCAGCGGCCGAGCGTCGCGCCCAGCTGCTCGACCGAGGTCTGCGGCAGCAGCGCGCCGTTGCCGAGCTGGTCGGGGCTCGAGTCGAACTGGTTGTTGTGCGCGTTCTTCAGGCCGAGCAGCGGGAAGCGGCCGTACAGGTCGCCGCCGCGCACCGCGCCGCCGAGCACGAAGTGGTGCGCGCCCCAGCCGTGGTCGGTGCCGTCGCCGTTGCTGGTGAAGGTGCGGCCGAAGTCGCTCGCGGTGAAGCTGACGACCCGCTCGCGCAGCCCCAGCGCGCCGAGCGTGGCGTCGAAGTAGGCCAGGCCGTGCGCGAGCTGCGCGAGCAGCTCGGCCTGCGCGCGCACCTGGCTGCTGTGGTGGTCGAAGCTGCCCAGGCCGACGAAGAACACCTGCCGCCGCGCGGCCAGGCCGCTGGACGCGCCGGCGTCGATCATCCGCGCGACCATCTGCAGCTGCTGCGCGAGCGGGTTGAAGGCCTTGCCGCCGCCGCCCTCCAGGCTGTCGTGCTGCAGCAGCGGATCGGTCCTGGCGTTGTAGCCGCCGCTCACCGGGGTGGTGCCGAAGGGCGCGCTGCTCGCGGGGCGCAGCACGCTGCGCAGCGCCGCCTCGGCCTCGATCGTGCGCCGGCCGAGGGCGGCCAGGTCGCGCTCGAACACGTGGTCGCCGCGGCTGGTTGTCAGCACCCGCTCCATCGCCGCGGCGACCGGCGCCGAGCCGTAGACGCGGCCGTTGCCGTCGGCGCCGACGCGGATCGCGCCGTTGGTGTCGACCTGGTACTGCCGCACCGTGTCGCCGGCGAGCCAGACCGCGTTGCCAGACGCCGAGATCGCGGTGAACACCGGGCGGCCGTTCATCGACGCCAGCAGGTCGCCGAAGCGCCCGCCCCAGCCGCGGCTCGCGCCTTCGGGCGCCAGCGCCTGCCAGATGCTCTGCTGGTCGTTGTGCGAGTACAGGCTGGGCGGCTTTGGGTGGCCGGCCTGCGCGACCTGCGCCTTGGTGGTCGGCATCACCAGCGACCCGATGTTGGGCAGGATCGCAAGCCGGCGGTCGCGATCGAACAGCGTCGCCAGGCTGCCCAGCGCCGGGTGCAGCGCGAAGCTGCGCCCCTGTGGGTTGCGCGGGCTGATCGGCAGCACGCCGCCCAGCCGTGCCGCCGACGCGATCGACGCCCCCGGGTTCGGCGCAGTGCCCGCCGCGGGCAGTGCGATCGTCTCACCGCCGTGATCGCGCACGCCGCGATAGCTGGCCCAGGAGTCGGCGTCGGTCGCGAGCACCGTGTTGTACGCATCGTTGCCGCCGAACAGGAACACGCACACCAGCGCCTTGTAGTCGGCGGCGGATTGGGCGGCGGCGCTGCCGGCGGCGAGCAGGTTCAGCGCCAGCGGCGTCGCCGACGCGCCGACCAGCGAGCCGAGCGCACCGGCCTGGCGCAGGAACAGGCGGCGGGAGGAGTCGGGCTGGGTCATCGGGATGGTCTCAGTGCTGGACGATGAACTCGGGCGCGATCACCGCCAGGAAGACCGCGGCGTTGACCCGTGCGCGCTTCGCGTCGGCGACCGCGCGTGCGTTCGAGCCGTTGGACCGCAGCGCGGGAATCGCGATCGACTCGACCGCGGCGACGATCTCGTCCTTCAGCTGCGGCGGCATGCCGCCTTCAAACAGCCGCCGGTCGATCCGCTCGGCCAGCGCTGGCGGCTCCTCGGCCAGCGCCAGCTCGGCGCTGAAGTCGGCCTGCAGGTCGCGCCGGCCCTGGGTCGCATTCCACTGGCCGACGCCGTAGGCGACCGCGTCGCGCATGAAGTTCACGTAGCCGGCGAGCGTGGTCTCGTGCGCGATCTGCAGCTCGGGCGCGTACAGGCCCCGCTGCCCGGCCTCGGTGCCGGCGGGCACGTAGCCGGGGCGGTAGAAGTTGAACACCGACGGCGAGCGTAGCGGCGACTGCCCGAGTGCGGTGCCGGCGTTGTCGGTGTTGCCGACCTTGTAGGCGCCGCTGTCGGAGCGGAAGTCGAAGGCGCGCAGGAAGGCCGACAGCCGCAGCACCGGCTCGCGCACCTTGCCGGCGGTGGCCGCGGTCTGGCGGGCCTCGGGGTGCAGCAGCACCGCCTCGAGCATTGCCCGCAGGTCGCCGCCGCTGGCGCAGAACGCGCTGGCGACCGCGGCCACGTACTGCGGGCTCGGGTTGCTGGTGACCAGCCGCTGGATCAGCTGCCGGCCGATGAACGGGCCGACGTTCGGGTGCGCGGCCAGGTGGTCCAGCGCCGCCTTCAGGCTCGCCTCGGGGTTGGACGGCGACTGCGCCGGGATCGTCAGGCCGAGGAAGCTCTTCTCCTCGGGCGAGTGGTACTGCGGGTAGCCCATCATCGGCAGCAGGTCGCGCTCGGGGTCGGAGGTGCCACCGGCCGAGCCGTAGAGAAAGCAGCTGTTGTCGGGCCACTCCGGGCAGGCCCAGCTCCAGCCGGTGAACACCCGCGCCATGCCGGCGATGTCGGCGGGGCCGTAGGTGGGGATCGGCAGGCCGTCGGCGCCGACGCGGGCGCTGCCGTCGGGGTTGAGCTCGACCAGGCCGATCGAGAACAGCTGCATCACCTCGCGCGCGTAGTTCTCGTCGGGCACCCGGCCGGTGCGGGCGTCGGCCTTCTGGTTGCGCAGGTGCGACAGGTACTGGCCCATCAGCGGGTGGCGCGCGACCGCTTCGAGCAGGTCGCGGTACTTGCCCAGGCCCTGGGTGCCGAGCAGGTCGAGCCAGGCGGCGACCGCGCGCGGGTTGTTGCCGACGCTGCCGTCCTGCATCGAGATCACGAAGATCTGGCTGAGCGCGTAGGCCATCCGCTGGCGCAGCTGGTCGTCGCCGGTGATCGCCTGGCGCCAGAAGGATTCGAGCACCTGGTCCTGGCCGGCGCCGCCGCGCGGGTCGGCGGCCTTGGCGGCGGCATCGGCCGCTTCCCAGGCCGCGCGGTGGCGGCTGGGCGGCTTGGCCAGTTGCTCGTCGATCCAGGGCTTGTAGCCGATCGCCATCACCCGGTCGAGCTCGGCCTCGGTCGGCCCGAAGGTGGCCTGGGTCAGGAAGCGCGCTGCCTGCTCGCGCGAGGCCGGCAGCGCCGCCGGGGTCGCGCTGCCGACCTGGGTGACGCCCTCGCCGGCGGCGCCGCCGCCGCCGCCGCCACAGGCGGCCAGCCACAGGCTGGTGGCGGCGGCCAGCGCGCCCCACAGCGGGCGCCAGCGCACCGCCGGTGCGGCCGTGCGAGTCGGGTTGCAGTTCATCGCGGTCCTTCAGCCGGCCCGGGCCGCTCGCCGGGGGGCGAGCGCAGCCGCCGGCCGGCACCGCCGCGGGTATCGGCTGCGCGGCGGACCGCGCGGTGTCCGTTGGTTGCGCAGCCCCGGCCGTGGTTACACCGCCCCGAGCGCGGTTACACCGCGTCGCCGCGCTTACACCGGCGCGCGGCGCCTGCGCGCCTAAAGCTGCGGCGCCAGCAGCCGGCGCGCCTCGTCGGCGGCCAGCGCCTGGCGGCGCGCCCAGTCCTCGGCCTGGTCGTCGCCGATGCGGCCGACGTTGAAGTAGGTGGCCTGCGGATGCGCGAGGTAGAAGCCGCTGACGCTGGCACCGGGCAGCATCGCGAAGCTGTCGGTCACCTCGATGCCCAGGCTCGGCGCCTGCAGCACGCGGAACAGCTCGCGCTTGATGCTGTGGTCGGGGCAGGCCGGGTAGCCCGGCGCCGGGCGGATGCCGCGGTACTTCTCGGCGATCAGCTCGGGCAGCGCCAACGTCTCGTCGCTGGCGTAGCCCCAGAACTCGGTGCGCACGCGCTGGTGCAGCCGCTCGGCGAAGGCCTCGGCCAGGCGGTCGGCCAGCGCCTCCAGCGTGATCGCCGAGTAGTCGTCGAGGTCGTCAACGAACTGCTTGATCTTGCGCGCGGCGCCCAGCCCGGCAGTCACCGCGAACAGCCCGATGTAGTCGGGCTTGACGCCCTTGGGCGCGATGAAGTCGGCGAGGCTGCGGTTCGGCCGCTTCACGCCGTCGACCACCGGCCGCTCGCTCTGCAGCCGCAGCGGCGACCAGGCGAGCGCGAGCTCGGTGCGCGACGCGTCGGTGTAGACCTCGATCGTGTCGTCGTCCACCGTGTTGGCCGGCAGCAGCGCGATCACGCCGTTGGCCTGCAGCCAGCGGCCCTCGACCAGCCGGTGCAGCAGCCGCTTGCCGTCGCTGAACACGCGCTGCGCCTCGGTGCCGACGACCGCGTCGCGCAGGATTTCGGGGAACTTGCCGGCGAGGTCCCAGGTCTGGAAGAACGGGCCCCAGTCGATGCAGGCGGCGAGCTCGGCCAGGTCGTAGCTGCGGAACTCGCGCCGGCCGATGAACTTCGGCCGCGGCGGGTCGTACGCGGCCCAGTCGACCGGGGTCTTGTTGGCGCGCGCCGCGGCCAGGCTGACCAGCGGCGCGACCTTCTTCTTCGCGTGCAGCTCGCGCAGGTGCGCGTAGTCGGCGCGGATCTCGGCGACGTAGGCGGCGGCGCGGTCGTCGGCCAGCAGCTCCGAGCACACGCCCACCGAGCGCGACGCGTCGGGCACGTAGACCACCGGGCCGTCGTAGTGCGGCGCGATCTTCACCGCGGTGTGCACCCGGCTGGTGGTCGCGCCGCCGATCAGCAGCGGCACCTGGCGCTCGCGGAACCAGGCGTCGCGCTGCATCTCGGCGGCCACGTGCTGCATCTCCTCGAGGCTGGGCGTGATCAGGCCGGACACGCCGACCATGTCCGCGCCCTCGAGCTTGGCGCGCGCGAGCAGGTCCTGGCAGGGCACCATCACGCCCAGGTTGACGACCTCGAAGTTGTTGCACTGGAGCACGACGCCGACGATGTTCTTGCCGATGTCGTGCACGTCGCCCTTGACCGTGGCGACCACGATCTTGCCCTTGGCCTTGACCTCGCCGCCGGCGTCCTGCAGCGCCTGCTTCTCGGCCTCGATGTAGGGGATCAGGTGGGCGACCGCCTGCTTCATCACGCGCGCGCTCTTGACCACCTGCGGCAGGAACATCTTGCCCTGCCCGAACAGGTCGCCGACGACGTTCATGCCGGCCATCAGCGGGCCTTCGATCACCTGCAGCGGCCGCCCGCCCTGCGCGCGCAGCTTCTGCCAGCAGGCCTCGGTGTCCTCGACGATGAAGTCGGTGATGCCGTGCACCAGCGCGTGGCTCAGGCGCTCCTCGACCGTGCCGGCGCGCCACGCGAGCCGCGCCGAGTCGTCCTTGGCCGCGCCCTTCGCGCGCTCGGCAATCTCCACCAGCCGCTCGCCGGCGTCGGGGCGGCGGTTCAGCACCACGTCCTCGACCCGCTCGCGCAGCTCGGGGTCGAGCTCGTCGTACACGCCGACCATGCCGGCGTTGACGATGCCCATGTCCAGCCCTGCGCGGATCGCGTGGTACAGGAACACAGTGTGGATCGCCTCGCGCACCGGGTCGTTGCCGCGGAAGCTGAAGCTGACGTTGGACACGCCGCCCGAGACCTTCGCGCCGGGCAGGTTGGCCTTGATCCAGCGCGTCGCCTCGATGAAGTCGACCGCGTAGTTGTCGTGCTCCTCGATGCCTGTGGCGATCGCGAAGATGTTCGGGTCGAAGACGATGTCCTCGGGCGCGAAGCCGACCTCGTCGACCAGGATCCGGTAGGCGCGCGCGCAGATCGCGGTCTTGCGCTCGAAGGTGTCGGCCTGGCCCTGCTCGTCGAAGGCCATCACCACCGCGGCCGCGCCGTAGCGGCGCACCAGCTTGGCCTGCTGCCGGAACTCGGCCTCGCCTTCCTTCATCGAGATCGAGTTGACGATGCCCTTGCCCTGCAGGCACTTCAGGCCCGCCTCGATCACCTCCCACTTCGACGAGTCGATCATGATCGGCACGCGCGCGATCTCGGGCTCGCCGGCGATCAGGTTCAGGAAGCGCACCATCGCCGCCTTGGAGTCGAGCATCGCCTCGTCCATGTTGACGTCGATGATCTGCGCGCCGTTCTCGACCTGCTGGCGCGCGACCGCGAGCGCGCCCTCGAAGTCGCCGGCCAGGATCATCCGCGCGAAGGCCTTCGAGCCGGTGACGTTGGTGCGCTCGCCGATGTTGACGAACAGCGAGCCTTCGCCGATCGACACCGGCTCCAGCCCCGACAGGCGCATCGGCGGCGCTGCCGGGCGCGCGGCGGCGTCGGCGGCAGCAGGGTCAGGGTTCGCAGCACTCACTTCAGTTCTCCATGGCGCCGAAGCGCCAGCCGCGACGCATGAAGCCGACGCTGCGCGCGACCGCCGCGGAGCCGGCTTTGCCGGGGCGCTGGCAGTGCCCCCTCGAAGGGGCGCGCGCAGCGCGTAGCGGGTGTGTCACTTCAGGCTCCTCGCTCGAGCCCGCTGGTCCGGTGCCGCGGCCCACCCGCGGCGCCCGGGGTCCGGGCGGGGGTGAGCGCCGTTGGCGGCCGCGGCCCTAGGTGGTGCGCGCGGCGTCCCGAGCCTGGCGGCGCACCGTCAACACGGCCGCCGTCGCAACGCTCCTCGGGAAGGGCTCGCATTCTAGGCGCCGGGCCCATAGACTGCCGGGCGTGAACCTGCAAGCCGCGGAGCCGCGCGTGGGATACGCCCTCGAAGCCCGCCCGATGACGGCGGAGGAATTCCTGGCCTGGGAGGAAGCCCAGCCGGCCAAGCACGAGTTCGTGCGCGGCGAGGTGTTCGCGATGACCGGCGGGATCGATCGCAACGACACCGTCGCCGGCAACCTGTACATCCGCCTGCGCCAGCACCTGCGCGGCACCCCCTGCCGCGTCTACGCCAGCGACGTCAAGCTGCGCGTCGAGGCCGCCGACTGCTGCTTCTACCCCGACCTGATGGTCACCTGCAGCGCCGCCGACCTGGCGAGCCGCAGCTTCAAGCGCGAGCCGGTGCTGGTGGTCGAGGTGCTGTCGCCGTCGACCGCGGCCTTCGACCGCGGCGCGAAGTTCACCGAATATCGCCGGCTGCCGAGCCTGGCCGAATACCTGCTGGTCGACGTCGAGCGCCTGCACTGTGACCTGTACCGCAAGGGCGCCGACGGGCTGTGGGTGCTGCACCCGAGCGGCCCCGACGAGGCGGTGCGGCTGGCGAGCCTGGATCTCGTCGTCGAGGCCGCCGAGCTGTGGGCCGACCTGGAACCGGCCGACGACGACGAAGCCGCCGCCGGTTGACGCCGGGCTTCAGTCGCGCAGCAGCTCGATCAGTTCATCCGCACGCAGCGGCGCGCCGCCGTCCTGCCCCGACAGCAAGCCCTCGGCCAGTTCGCGCTTGTCGTGGTGCAGGCCGACGATGCGCTCCTCGATCGAGCCGGCCGTCACCAGCCGGTACACCGTCACCGGCCGCGCCTGCCCGATGCGGTGCGCGCGGCCCATCGCCTGGTCTTCGGCGGCCGGATTCCACCACGGGTCGGCGATCACCACGTAGTCGGCCGCGGTCAGGTTCAGCCCGAAGCCGCCGGCCTTCAGGCTGATCAGGAACAGGTCGCCCTCGCCGCGCTGGAACGCGGCCACGCGCTCGGCGCGCGCGGCCGCCGGCGTGCTGCCGTCGAGATACTGGTACTTCAGCCCCGCAGCGGCCAGCCGTTCGCCGAGCAGCTTCAGGAAGTCGGTGAACTGGCTGAACACCAGCGCCTTGTGCTGCGCCTCGACCAGCTCGACGGCCAGCGCCTCGAAGGCCTGCACCTTGGCGCCGACCAGGCCGAGCTCGGGTGCGGCCAGGCGCGGGTCGCAGGCCGCGCGCCGCAGCCGCGTGAGTTCCGCGAGCACGTTGAAGGCATTGCGGCTGTCGGCCGGGTCGATCGTCGCGATGCGCTC
>CAZKCJ010000127.1:0-696 GCA_964550885.1 uncultured Rubrivivax sp.
GGCGCGGTCGCGCGCACCCGGATCGCCGCGCCGGGCCGCCCGGCAGGGGTGGGCGGCAGCACCAGGTCGGCGACGGTGGCGGCATCGAGCACGCCGAAGTAGGCGGCGAGCGCGCGGTCGAGCAGGTTTTTCATCCGGCACACCGGCGCGATCGGGCAGGTGTTGGTGGCCTCGTCGAAGCACTCGACCAGCCGGAAGTCGGTCTCGGCCGCGCGCACCACCTCGCCGACCGCGATCTCGTGCGGCTTCTTCATCAGCCGCACACCGCCGCCGCGGCCGCGGGTGGTGGCGAGCAGGCCCTGGCGGCCCAGGTCGCTGACGATCTTCATCAGGTGGTTGCGCGACACGCCGTGCCACTCGGCGATCTCGCCGATCGTCACCAGCCGGTCGGGGTTGGACGCACAGTACATCAGCACCCGCAGGGCGTAGTCGGTGTATTCGGCCAGGCGCACGCGACAGCCTCCGTGTGCCCGCTGCGCCGCGCTTGCGCGGCGACCCCGGGCGCTTTAAGATGCGCGCATTTTGCATCTTTAAGGCCGCCGGAGCAATCCAGGTCCCGGACAACCGTGAAGCAACCACCGATCTCGATCACCCCGACCGAACCCGCCAAGCCGGCGACGCCCGCCCCGACCGGGGTGCCGCTGCTGCGGCTGGGCTTCCGCCCGTTCTACCTCGGCGCCGCCGCGTTCGCGGCGA
>CAZKCJ010000127.1:706-4236 GCA_964550885.1 uncultured Rubrivivax sp.
GATCGCGGTGCCGGTGTGGGTCGGCCTGTGGATGGGCCACCTGACGCTGGCGCTGACGCTGACCCCGCTGCTGTGGCACGCGCACGAGATGCTGTTCGGCTTCGCGATCGGCGTGATCGTCGGCTTCCTGCTGACCGCCGGCCGCGCGTGGACCGGGCTGGACACGCTGCGCGGCCCGGCGCTGGGCGCGCTGGCCGGCCTGTGGTTGGCGGCGCGCGTGGCGGCGCTCGGTGCGCCGTACCCGCTGTACGCGGCGCTGGACGTGGCGCTGCTGCCGCTGGCGGCGATCGCCTTCCTGCGCGTGCTGATCAAGGCGAAGAACCGGCGCAACCTGGGCCTGGCCGGGATCCTGCTGCTGCTGACTCTGGTCAACCTGGGCTTTCACCTGGCGGTGCTGGGCCTGATCGGCGTGGCGCCGATGACGATGCTGCACGCGGCGCTGGGGCTGATCGTGCTGATCGTGTTCGTGATGACCGGCCGGGTGGTGCCGATCTTCACCGCCAACGCGACGCCGGGGCTGAAGATCGCGCCAGCGCGTGGGCTGGAGTGGACGACCTTCACGGTCACCGCGCTGGGGCTGGTGCTGTGGGTGTTCACGCCGCCGAGCGCGCTCAGCGGCGTGGTGCTCGCGGCGGCGGCGCTGCTGCAGTTGGTGCGGCAATCGCGCTGGGCACCCGGGGTCACGCTGAAGCGGCCGATCCTGTGGGTGCTGCACCTGGGACACCTGTGGCTGCCGATCGGCTTTGCGCTGCTGGCGCTCGCGCAGTTCGACCTGGCCGGCGCGTCGCTCGGGCTGCACGCGCTGTCGGTCGGCCTGGTCGGCGGCCTGATCATCGGCATGATCACCCGCACCGCACGCGGCCACCTCGCGCGGCCGCTGCAGGCTTCGCCGGCCGAAGTCGTCGCCTACCTGCTGGTGTTCGCGGCGGCGGTGCTGCGGGTGCTGGTGCCGCTGCTGGTGCCGCAGGACTACGTGCTCGCGGTCAGCGCCGCGTCCTTCGCGTGGGCGGCTGCGTTCATCATCTACCTGTGGGTCTACACGCCGTGGCTGACCCACACCCGGCTGGACGGCAAGGACGGCTGAAGTCGGCGAGCGGCCGGCTCTGGGTGCCAAGCGCCGCAGGCCCGGCACCGCGGGCAGCCGCAGCCTGCCGGCTCGCCGCCTCGGCGACGTGGATGGCCGGCCGCAACGACCGTCACTGATGCAACGTCAGGGATCGGCCGGCCCAGGCATCGCGCGGCCGGCGGCGCACGCCGGCGCGAAGCGCCGGGCCTGCCACCGCCGGCCGACCGCCACCGGACGCGGCCGGCCGCTTCGCGCCGGAGCCGGCGCCTACATGCCCAACTGCAGCTTCGCCGCCTCGGACATCCGGTAGCGGTCCCAGGGCGGATCGAAGACGACGTCGACCTTGACCTCGCCGACGCCCTTGACCGCGAGCACCTTGTCGGCGACTTCGTTGGCGATCACGTCGCCCATGCCGCAGCCGGGCGCGGTCAGCGTCATCTCGATCGTGACCTGGCTGCGGCCGTCGTCCATCGGCTCGAGCTTGCAGCTGTAGATCAGCCCCAGGTCGACGATGTTGACCGGGATCTCCGGGTCGTAGCAGGTGGCCATCGTGCGCCACACCCGGGTCTCCAGATCGGCGTCGTCGTCGCCCGCGTCGGCCTCGTCCTGCGCGTCGGGCTGCGGCGGCTCCTTGCCGATCGCATCGGCGTCGCTGCCCTTGAGCCGCACCATCTGGCCGTCGACCACCAGCGTGTAGTTGCCGCCCAGCGCCTGGGTGATCTGGCCGGTCATGCCCGGGTCGAGCTCGATCTTGTCGCCGTAGGGCACCAGTTCCACCATCACCGGCCGTTGGACGGTCACGGTCTCGCGCGGGCCTCTCATGATTTCGGATCCTCCAGCGTGGCCACGGCGCTCGTGCTGCCAACGGGTTGCTGCAATGCGTGCATCAGCGCGTGCCAGCCCAGCAGCGCGCACTTGATTCGGCTCGGGTAGCGGCTGACGCCAGCCAGGCTGATCAGCTTGCCGAGCGCGGCTTCGTCGGGCTCGGTGTCGCCGGTCAGCACCGCGCGGAAGCGCTGCTGCAGCGCCTCGGCCACCTGCTTGTCGCCGCCGCTGACCGCCTCGGTCATCATCGAGGTCGACGCGATGCAGATCGCGCAGCCCTGGCCGGTGAAGCCGATGTCGCCGATCGTGTCGCCGTCCATGCGCAGCTGCACGCGGATGTCGTCGCCGCAGCTCGGGTTGCGCCCGCGCGCCTCGTGGGTCGGCGCGGCCAGCGCGCCGAAGTGACGCGGCGCGCGCTTGTGCTCGAGCACCAGGTCCTGGTACAGGTCGTCGATCGGTTCGTTCACGGCAAGGCCCTCTGCGCCGCCCGCTGCGGCGCGCACGTCCGGGCGTGGCCCGTCATTCTCATCGCAGGATCTCCAGCGCGTGCGCGACGCCGTCGGCCAGCCGCTCGACTTCCTCGTGCGTGTTGTAGATCGCGAAGGACGCGCGCGTGGTCGGCCCGAAGCCCAGGCACTCGAGCAGCGGCTGCGCGCAGTGGTGGCCGGTGCGCACCGCGATGCCGCGGCGGTCCAGCAGCGTGCCCAGGTCGTGCGGGTGCGCGTCGTCGGCGACGAAGGAGACGATCGCGGTGCGCTCGGCCTCGGCCGACAGCACCCGCAGCCGGTCCAGCCCCGACAGCAGTGCGACCGCGCGCGCGCGCAGCGCGCGCACGTGGGCGTCGATCGCGTCGCGGCCGACCGAGTCGATGTAGCGCGCCGCCGCGGCCATGCCGACCGCACCGCCGACGTTGGGCGTGCCGCCCTCCAGCCGCGCCGGTAGGTCGGCGAAGCTCGCCTCCTGCTCGCTGACCCACTCGACCATGTCGCCGCCCAGGCGCAGCGGCACCAGCCGCTCGAGCGCGGCGCGCCGGCCCACCAGCGCGCCGATGCCCATCGGTCCGTACATCTTGTGGCCGGAGAAGGCCATGAAGTCGCATTCGAGCGCGGCGATCCGCGGCACCTCGTGCGCGACCGCCTGCGCGGCGTCGAGCACCGTCAGCGCGCCGGCCTTGGCGGCCAGCGCGAGCAACGCCTCGTAGGGCGGGCGCTCGCCGCTGGCGTTGGCGCAGGCGGTGACCGCGAACACGCGGGTGCGCGGGCCCAGCAGCGCGGCCAGCGCGTCGGGCTCGAGCCGCCCCTGCGCGTCGGGGCGCAGCACCAACAGCTTCGCGCCGCTGCGCCGCGCCGCCACCTGCCAGGGCACCAGGTTCGCGTGGTGTTCCAGCGCGCTGACGACGATCTCGTCGCCCGGCTGCAGCACCGCCGGACCGCGGCCGTTGTCCGACAGCCCATGCGCGACCAGGTTCAGCGCCTCGGTGGTGCCGGAGGTGAACACCAGCTCGTGCGCGGCGCCGGCGCCGACGAAGGCCTTCAGCGTGTCGCGCGCGGCGTCGAAGGCCTCGGTCGAGCGCTGGCTGAGCGTGTGCACGCCGCGGTGGATGTTGGCGCGGTTGCCGACCTCGAAGGCCTGCATCGCG
>CAZKCJ010000127.1:4246-7987 GCA_964550885.1 uncultured Rubrivivax sp.
GCGGCGTTGTCCAGGTAGGCCAGCGGCTCGCCGTGCACCGCCTGCGCCAGGCCAGGGAAGTGCGCGATCTGCGCGCGCAATTGCGGTCGATCACCCATGGGAGGCCTCCTTCGCCGGGGCGGCGGCCAGATGGCGGGCGACCGCGGCGGTGAGCGCCGCCTCCAGCCGCAGCGGCTCGGGCAGCGCATCGCCGTCGACGCCGCGGGCCAGCGCCGCGCGCGCCAGCCCCTCCAGGATCAGCGCCTTGGCCGCGCCTTCGTCCAGCCCGCGCTGGCGCGCGAAGAACAGCGCCTCCTCGGGCAGCGCGCCCCAGGTCGCGCCGTGTGCCGCCTGCACCTGGTCGTGGTGGATCTCCAGGTGCGGGCGCAACACGATCCGCGGCTGCCCGCCGGTGGGGATGCCGACCAGCTTCTGGCGCGCGTCGGCGTCGCTGCAGCCGGCGGCCATGTCGGTCAGCGCATTGGCGACCACGCGCGCGGCGCCGCTGGCCAGCGCCAGCACCTCGGCGCCGCTGCGGGTGTCGCGCGCCGCGTGGTGCGACACGATCTGCTGCTCGAGCGTGCTCGCCGCGACCAGCGCGACGCCGTCGACGCGCGAGCTGGCGCCCGCGCCCAGCAGGTCGACGCGGCTGCGCTGCAGGTGGTAGTCGCTGCCGGTGGCCAGCAGCGCCTGCGCGTACTCGGCGCCTTCAGCGAGCTGCGCGTGCACGTGGTGCGCGACCCGCGCCGCGCGGCCGGGGCTCACGTGGCGCAGGTGCTGCAGCCGCGCGCCCTGCCCGAGCTGCAGGTACACGTGCAGGTTCTGCACCAGCGCATCGGCGGCGTCCAGCGCGTGCGCTTCGAGCAGCACGCAGGCCGCGCCGGGCGCCAGCTCGAGCAGCAGCAGCGGCGCCTCGACCGCGGCGACCGGCCGGCGCTCGAGCCGAACGAAGCTCGTGCCCGCGGCGATGCGCAGCCGCAGCCCGCGGCGCACCAGTGCGCGGTGCGCCCACGCGAACGGGGCGGCGTCGTCGCCGTCGGCGATCGGCTGCGCACCGAACAGCTCGCTGCGCTCGGCCGGGTCGGCCGCATCCAGCCAGCGCGCCTGCACCGTCGCCGCGGTGGTGCCCTCGAGCAGCTGCAGCGTCCAGCCGTCCTCGGGGTCGGCCGCTGGCGCCGGCGCGTCGCCGAGCCAGGTCTGCGCCGGCGGCGGGCTCAGGTGCCGGAAGGCCTCGGCCTTCTTCGCGATCCAGCCGTGCGCTTCCAGGTGCCGGCGCGCGGCCGGCGCATCGGGGACGATGGCGGGCGCCATGCTCAGGCTCCCACCGGCTGCGGCGCCTGCCGGTAGCCGGTACGCGCGATCTCGCGCGCCAAATCCAGCCCGCCGGTCTGCGCGATCCGGCCCTCGCCCAGCCGCAGCACCGCGTCGGGCTCGAGCGACTCGATCATCTGCAGGTAGTGCGACACCACCAGGAACGCGGTGCCCTGCTGGCGCATCGCGTTGATCAGCTCGACCGTGTGGCGCACGCCGTCGACGTCCATGCCCGAGTCGATCTCGTCGAGGATCGCGACCTTGGGCGCGAGCAGCGCCATCTGCAGCAGCTCGTTGCGCTTGCGCTCGCCGCCGGAGAAGCCGTCGTTGACCGGGCGGCCGAGCATCGCCTCGGGCAGGCCCACGCGCTTGGCCGCGCTGCGCGCCTGGCCGAGGAAGTCGTAGGCGTCCAGCGGCGCGTCGCCGCGGCTCTCGCGCACCGCGTTCAGCGCGGTGCGGATGAACAGGTTGCTCTTCACCCCGGGGATGTCGGGCGGTGACTGGAACGACAGGAACAGCCCGGCGCGCGCGCGCTGCTCGACGTTCATCGCCAGCAGGTCGGCGCCGGCAAGCTGCGCGCTGCCGCCGTCGATGCGGTAGCGCGGATAGCCGGCCAGCGCCAGCCCGAGCGTGCTCTTGCCGCTGCCGTTGGCGCCCATCAGCACGGCGACCGTGCCCGGCTGGATCGCGAGCGTGGCGCCGCGCAGGATCTCGCGCTCGCCGATCGTGACCTTCAGCCCTTCGACCTGCAGCGCGGGTGCGGATGTGTTCATTGCCTCGTGTCCTTCAGTGCGTGGGTGTGCGTTCCCGGTCAGCCGACCGCGCCTTCGAGCGACACCGCCAGCAGCGAGCGCGCCTCGAGCGCGAACTCCATCGGCAGCTCTTCGAGCACCGCCTGGCAGAAGCCGCCGACGATCAGCGCGGTCGCCTCCTCGGCGTCGATGCCGCGCTGCTCGCAGTAGAACAGCCGCTCCTCGGAGATGCGGGTGGTGGTGGCCTCGTGCTCGACCACCGCGTCGGCGCGCGTGGCCTCGACGTACGGGAAGGTGTGCGCGCCGCAGTGCGAGCCGATCAGCAGCGAGTCGCACTGGGTGTGGTTGCGCGCGCCGGCGGCGGTCGGCCCGACCCGCACCAGGCCGCGATAGCTGTTCTGCGCGTGGCCGGCGCTGATCCCCTTGGACACGATCCGGCTGCTGGTGTTGCGGCCCAGGTGGATCATCTTGGTGCCGGTGTCGGCCTGCTGGAAGTGGTTGGACACCGCGATCGAGTAGAACTCGCCGCTGGAGTCGTCGCCGCGCAGCACCACGCTCGGGTACTTCCAGGTGATCGCCGAGCCGGTCTCGACCTGGGTCCAGGCCACGCGCGAACGCTTGCCCGCGGCCAGCGCGCGCTTGGTCACGAAGTTGTAGATGCCGCCGCGCCCCTCCTCGTCGCCCGGGTACCAGTTCTGCACGGTCGAGTACTTGATGAACGCGTCGTCGTGCGCGACCAGCTCGACCACCGCCGCGTGCAGCTGGTTCTCGTCGCGCTGCGGCGCGGTGCAGCCCTCGAGGTAGCTGACGTGGCTGCCCGGCTCGGCGATGATCAGCGTGCGCTCGAACTGCCCGGTGTTGGCCGCGTTGATGCGGAAGTACGACGACAGCTCCATCGGGCAGCGCACGCCCTCGGGCACGTAGACGAAGGAGCCGTCGGAGAACACCGCCGAGTTCAGCGCCGCGTAGAAGTTGTCGCCGGGCGGCACCACCGTGCCCAGGTAGCGCTCGACCAGCTCCGGGTGGTTGGCGACCGCGTGCGAGAACGAGCAGAAGATCACGCCGACCTCGGCCAGCTTCTCGCGGAAGGTGGTGCCGACCGACACGCTGTCGAACACCGCGTCCACCGCCACGCCCGCCAGGCGCGCGCGCTCGTGTAGCGGCACGCCGAGCTTCTCGTAGGTCTCGAGCAGCTTCGGGTCGACCTCGTCCAGGCTCTTCGGGCCGTCCTTGTGCGACTTCGGCGCCGAGTAGTACGACAGCGCCTGGAAGTCGACCGGGTCGATGCGCAGGTAGGCCCAGTCGGGCACGTCCATCTTGAGCCAGCGCTCGAACGCCGCGAGCCGCCAGCGCAGCAGGAACTCGGGCTCGCGCTTGCGCCGCGAGATCTCGCGGATCACGTCTTCGTCCAGGCCGGGCGGGAGCGAGTCGGACTCGATCTCGGTGACGAAGCCGTGGCGATAGGACTGGGCCAGCGTCTGGGCCAGCGCGTCGGGTTGCTCAGCGGGTGTCGTGTCCATAATATGCATTATCAATGCATCTTATTCTGGCCGCACGCCGCGGCCCTACCATGGCTAGGGGGATGCGTGACCCTCGCCATGGCCGCCTGCCCTGCGCGCACCGCGTGTGGCGCACCCACCGCAGCACCCGCACGGCCGGCCGCTGCGGGCAGCGGTGGCGCGGTGCGCCGCCGACCTCG
>CAZKCJ010000128.1:0-7204 GCA_964550885.1 uncultured Rubrivivax sp.
CGCCGCTGCTGGCCGGCCGCGGCGATCGTGCGCACGGTGCGCGCGGCGTCCAGCAGCGCGGCTTCGGACAGCTCGTCGGAGTACGCGAACGCGGTCTTCTCGCCGGCCAGCGCGCGCACGCCGACGCCGCAGTCGATGCTGAAGCTGCCGCTCTTGACGATGCCCTCCTCCAGGCTCCAGCTCTCGTGCCGGGTGCTCTGGAAGTACAGGTCGGCGTCGTCGACGCGGTGCTCGCCGATCGTCGCCAGCGCGCGCCGCAGCGCCGCTTCATCGAGCGCGTAGGGCTCGAGCAGCAGCCGCTCGGCGGTCGCCAGGCGCTCGAGGGTCGGTTCACGGCTGATCATCGCGCGGCGCTCCGGTGCAGGGGTCGATTCATTGTAGGAGGGGCCCTGTGCGCGGCGCGGGCGCAGGGCTGCTCGGCGCGTGCCGCGCTGCGCGCCACGCACGTGCACGGTGCGGTGGGTCACCGACCGCACCGTCGCGCCGCTCCCGGTAGATGGTGCCGAAGCGCGCGCACGCAACCCTGCGGCCGGCCGCTCAGCAGCGCGGAAGGCTGGGCGCGGCCGAGCAGATGCGCCGGGCGATGTCGATCGAGACGCATAGCGCCGCCGTGGCGCGGGCCGCAGCGAGCCCTTGCAACCACGAACGGCGCCGGCGGCGGCGCGCGAGCGCGCGTGGCGGCATGCGCGACCGCAGCTCAGCCCGGCGCGGCGCGCGCGCGCAGCGCCTGCGCGTACAGCGCGTTGCGCGACGCACCGCTGATCGCCGCGGCCAGCCGCACCGCCTGCTTCAGCGGCAGCTCGGCCAGCAGCAGTTGCAGCGCATGCTCGGCCAGCGGCGACAGTGCATCGGCGTCGACTGGCGCCGGCGGCTGCGCGTGCAGCACCAGCACGAACTCGCCGCGGCGGCGGTCGGCGTCGGCCGCCAGCCACGCTGGCAGCTCGGCGGCGAGCAGGGTCGCGACCGTCTCGAACTGCTTGGTCAGCTCGCGGCCCAGCGTGACGCGGCGCTGCGGCGCCGCCGCGGCCAGCTCGCCGCCGAGCCGCTCGATCCGGTGCGGTGCTTCGAACAGCACGACCGCGTCGGTCGCCACCGCGGCCGCGGCGAGCGCGCTGCGGCGCGCGCTGCCCTGCGCCGGCAGGAAGCCGATCGCGCGATACGCACCGGCGGCCGCATCGCCGGCGACGCTGAGCGCCGCGGCCACGCTGCTCGGCCCGGGCACCGGCACGACGCGGTAGCCGCCGGCCGCGGCCTGCGCAACCAGCAGCGCGCCCGGGTCCGACAGCGCCGGCGTGCCGGCGTCGCTGACGCAGGCGACGCGCTGGCCCGCGGCCAGCCGCTGCAGCACCCGGCGGGTCGCATCGCTCTCGTTGTGCCGGTGCAGTGCGAGCAGCGGCTTGTCCAGCCCAAGGTGGCGCAGCAGCTCGCCGCTGACCCGCGTGTCCTCGCAGGCAACGGTGTCGGCCAGCGCCAGCACCTGCACCGCGCGCGGCGACAGATCGGCGAGGTTGCCGATCGGCGTCGCGACGACGTACAACGCGGGCTGCGGGTAGTGCTGCGCGGCCGCGGCGTCGGCGGCGGCCCGCAACCACGGGGACAGGTCGATGGGCAAGGCGGCGGGCCGCGATCCGGGCGGCGGTGGAGGCGAAGGCACCAAGGCGATCGGCGACGCCGCCGAGGCGCGCGCGCTCGCTCATCTGGAGCGCCAGGGCCTGCGGCTGGTGCAGCGCAATTATCGGGTTGCGGGCGGGCCGCACGCGCGCGGCGCCGAGATCGACCTGATCCTGCGCGAGCGCGACGGCACGCTGGTCTTCGTCGAGGTGCGCAAGCGCAGCCGTGCGAGCCACGGCGGCGCGCTGGCCAGCGTCGACGCCGTCAAGCAGCGCCGGATCGTGCGCGCCGCGCAGCACTACCTGCTGCGGCTGCCGGTGCTGCCGCCCTGCCGCTTCGACGTGGTCGCGTTCGACGGCGACGCGCTGCAGTGGCTGCGCGGCGCGTTCAGCGCGGACTGACGAGGCTGCCACCGGCACGCGCGGCCGCCGCCGGCGCAGGCGTGCGGACCCCTGTCATATGATCGATCGCCATGCTCGAGCAGCGCATCCAGCAGCAGTTCTTCGAGAGCGCGGATCTGCAGTACCAGCTGGCCGAAGCGCTCGCGCGCCCGCTGGCCGCGGCCGCCCAGGCGCTGTTCGGCTGCCTGACCGCCGGCGGCAAGGTGCTGATCGCAGGCGTAGGCGCGGCCGCGCCGCTGGCGGCGCTGTGCGGCGCGGCGCTGGTCGGACGCTTCGAACGCCAGCGCCCGCCGCTGGCGGCGGTGGTGCTGCCGGCCGACGGCCTCGCCGCCGCGCCGCTGCCGGCGCAAGGCGAGTCGATGCTGGTGCGCAACGTGCGCGCGCTGGGCCAGGTGGGCGACGTGCTGCTGCTGCTGGACACCGACGGCCTCGACGCGGCGCTGCGCCCGGTGGTCGAAGCCGCGCACCTGGGCGAGCTCAGCGTGGTCGCGTTCGGCGGCGGCGCCAGCCAGGGGCTGCGCGCCGCGCTCGGCGAGGCCGACGTGCTGGTGCCGATCGCGCATCCGGCGCGCGCGCGCATTGCCGAGCTGCACCTGCTCGCGCTGCACTGCCTGTGCGACGCGATCGATTTGCAACTGATGGGAGAACAGGAACCGACATGAGGAACAGGCCCGCAAAGGCTGCCTATCGCTGCAGCCGCATCAGCGTGCTGCTGATCGTCGCCGCGGCCAGCGGCGTGCTCGGCGGCTGCGTGGCCGCGGTCAGCGGCGCGGTCGCCGGCGGCACCGCGCTGGCGGTGGACCGGCGCTCCACCGGCACCCAGCTGGACGACCAGGCGATCGAGCTGCGCGCGGCGACCGCGGTGAGCGAAGCGATCGGCAAGCGCGGCCACGTCAGCGTCACCAGCTACAGCCGGGTGGTGCTGCTGACCGGCCAGGTGCCGAGCGAGGCCGACCGCAGCGCGGTCGAGGCCGCGGTGCGCAAGGTCGAGAACGTGCGCGGCACCGTCAACGAGCTGACGGTCGGCCCGAGCGCGACGATCGGCGAGGTCACCAACGACTCGATCCTCACCGGCAAGGTGAAGGCGGCGCTGTTCGACTCGCCGGCGCTGCAGGTCGGCTCGATCAAGGTGGTCACCGAGCGCGGCGTGGTCTACCTGCTCGGCCGGGTCACCGAGGCCGAGTCGCTAGCCGCCGGCAACGCCGCGCGCGCGGTCGCCGGCGTGGCCAAGGTGGTGAAGATCTTCGAGATCATCACCCCGGCCGAGCTGGCGGCAATGCCGCTGGCGCCGAGCCCACCCGCGTCCGCCCCAGCGAAGTGACGCGCGCGGCGCGGGCGACCGCGCCGCCGCCGCACCGCTGCCGCGGGACCGGCGCTGCGCGCCAGTGACGCGGCGCGGCCGGTGCCGCCGGTGCCGCCAGTGGCTGCCGCGGTTGCGTCCAGGCCGCCGCGCCGGCCCCGCTGACCCGAACGCGCGCTGCCGGCCGGGGGTCAGGCCGCGACGCCGGTCAGCGGCGCAGCCGCCGCACCAGGCTCGAGGTGTCCCAGCGCCCGCCGCCCATGCGCTGCAGCTCGGCGTAGAACTGGTCGACCAGCGCGGTGACCGGCAGCTGCGCGCCGTTGCGCCGCGCCTCGTCGAGCACCAGGCCCAGGTCCTTGCGCATCCAGTCGACCGCGAAACCGAAGTCGAAGCGGTCGTCGACCATCGTCGGCCCGCGGTTGTCCAGCTGCCAGCTCTGCGCGGCGCCCTTGCCGATCACCTCGAGCACCAGCTTCAGGTCCAGCCCGGCGGCCTCGCCGAAGGCGATCGCCTCGGCCAGGCCCTGCAGCAGCCCGGCGATGCAGGTCTGGTTGACCATCTTCGCGAGCTGGCCGCTGCCCGGGCCGCCGATGCGCGTGACCGCGCGCGCGTAGGCCAGCGCCAGCGGCTGGATCGCGGCGAAGGGCTCGGCGTCGCCGCCGCACATCACGGTGAGCACCCCGCCCTGCGCGCCCGCCTGCCCGCCCGAGACCGGCGCATCGACGAACTGCAGTGCGCGGGCGCGCGCCGCCGCGTACAGATCGCGCGCGACCGCGGCCGACGCGGTGGTGTGGTCGACGAAGATCGCGCCGGGCGCCATCCCGGCGTAGGCGCCGTGCTCGCCGAGGACGACGCTGCGCAGATCGTCGTCGTTGCCGACGCAGGCGAACACGAACTCGGCGCCGGCGGCGGCCGCGCGCGGCGTCGGCGCGCTGCTGCCGCCGTACTCGCGCACCCAGCCTTCGGCCTTGGCGGCGCTGCGGTTGTACACGGTCACCCGGTGGCCGGCGCGCGCCAGGTGGCCCGCCATCGGATGGCCCATCACGCCCAGGCCGATGAAGGCCACCGGACGCGGCGCGATTGCGTCGTAGGTCTTGCTCATGCCGCCGAGTATGCCGTGCCGGGCGCGGGCAGCCGGCGGCGGCCCGGGCAGGCCCGCTGCAGGCGGGGTTTGGCGGTGCTGACCCGGCAAGGCCGCAGCATTTGCGCGTGCGCCGCGTGCGCCGCGCGCGCCAGCCGCGCCGGCTCGACCAGGGCGGGCGCGGCTGCCCTGCCGCGCGGCGCCGGTTCAGAGGATCTTCAGGTGCTCGGTCCCGGCGGCCAGATCGGTGTTGCGGGCGCGGCTGCTGTGCAGCTTGATCTGCAGCCGCAGGTCGTTGACCGAGTCGGCGTTGCGCAGCGCGTCCTCGTAGCTGATCTGCTGCGCCTCGTACAGGTCGAACAACGACTGATCGAAGGTCTGCATGCCGTGCTCGCGCGAGCGCTTCATCAGCTCCTTGATCTCGCCGACCTCGCCCTTGAAGATCATGTCGGCCACCAGCGGCGTGTTCAGCAGGATCTCGACCGCGGCGACCCGGCCCTTGCCGGTCTCCAGCGGCACCAGCCGCTGCGAGATCAGCCCCTTCAGGTTCAGCGACAGGTCCATCAGCAGCTGGGCGCGGCGCTCCTCGGGGAAGAAGTTGATGATCCGGTCCAGCGCCTGGTTCGAACTGTTCGCGTGCAGCGTCGCCAGGCACAGGTGGCCGGTCTCGGCGAAGGCGATCGCGTGGTCCATCGTCTCGCGGTCGCGGATCTCGCCCATCAGGATCACGTCGGGTGCCTGGCGCAGCGAGTTCTTCAGCGCCGGCGCCCAGTCGTCGGTGTCGATGCCGACCTCGCGCTGCGTGACGATGCAGTTCTTGTGCGGGTGCACGAACTCGATCGGATCCTCGATCGTGATGATGTGCCCCTGCGAGTGCTCGTTGCGCCAGTCGACCATCGCCGCCAGCGAGGTGCTCTTGCCCGAGCCGGTCGCGCCGACGAAGATCGCCAGCCCCCGCTTGGTCATCGCGATGTCCTTCAGCACCTGCGGCAGGTTCAGCCCGTCGATCGTCGGCAGCGTCTGCGGGATCGTGCGGAACACCAGCCCGACGTGGCCCTGCTGCAGGAACGCGTTCACGCGGAAGCGCCCGATGCCCTGCGGGCTGATTGCGAAGTTGCACTCCTTGGTCTTCTCGAACTCGGCCGCCTGCTTGTCGTTCATCACCGCGCGCGCCAGCTGCAGCGTGTGCTGGCCGGATAAAGGCTGCGGGCTGACCTTGTTGATCTTGCCGTCGATCTTGATCGCCGGCGGAAACTCGGCGGTCAGGAACAGGTCGGAGCCGGTGCGCGCGACCAGCAGCCGCAGCAGGTCGTTGACGAATTTGGAGGCTTGGTCGCGTTCCACGTGCTGTCCTTCTGCTGCCAGGTGCCGGTGGGCGCGCACCGCCGTGCCACGGGCAATCGTCGCAGCCTACTGCAGGCGGCGCCGTCGTTGGGCATCTATTCGGCTGGATCTGCCTAGAACTTGACGCCCGGACGATCGGCAAAGGTGTTGAAAGCGCAAGGTCGATGGCTTGCCTTCACGAGGCTTGCGCCGCCGTCGATCGCGGCGCCATCCGCTGCGGCGTCGTTCTCACGGCGTTCCGTGCGGTCTCGCCGCCTTGGGGCCCAGTGAGCCGAACGCTGCCGGCACCTGTGCCCGCAACCCACTGCCCCGGGAAGTTAACCGGGAATCGCGCCTTGGCGCGCGTCTTGCCGGGGAAGATGAGGTTGCGACACTTGCAGGCTACTGCAAGACGTTCGCTCGAGCAGTTGCTGCTATCCGATCCGGCCCCCGGGCAGACCGCGCGCTGCCTGAGCGTGGGCAGGCCAGAGGCCGGGCGGCAAGCGCCTTGCGGTAGGGCCGATGTATTTGCTGGACACCAACGCCGTGCCGGAACTGCGCAAGCCGCGCCCGCGTGGCGGCGTGTTGGCGTGGGTCCGCTCCCTCGAGGAAGCGGTCCTCCGTGTCGCCGTGCTCACCCTGGGCGAGATACAGGCCGGAATCGAGCTCACGCGAGAGCAAGAGCCGGCAAGAGCTACGGATATCGAAGGTTGGCTGAACCGGGTGGCCGGTGCCCACAGTGTGCTGCCGCCGGACGCGAGCGTCTTTCACATGTGGGCGAGACTGATGCATCGCCGCTCCGACATCTTGTACGACGACGCGATGATTACCGCAGTCGCCAGAACGTGCAAGCTCAGCTGACGCGAAACCGCGTAGCAGTTGAGTGGTCGGCTGGAGCGTTTTGTTGGACACGCTTATTCCAAATCCATGTCGAGGCTAAATGCTTCCTCGATGGTCTGTTGCATAGTCTCAGATTCATAGTGTTTCTTGAAGGTACCGCGTTTCTCTTCCATTTCCTGAGAGCGATCCTTCATCTCAACTACTCGCCCGCCCTTCAGGGTTATGTCCAAGACCGTCTCGAAAGCGGTGGCTTTCTGGTAACCCATGTGGATGTAGAGTTCCTTTATCAAATCTTTGGCCAGCCTTATTTTACCGGTGAAAGGAATCAATACACTCAAGCCGTGATATGTGGCTTGGAATTCCTCTTGTTCAGCCTCGATTCCCCCAATAGGCAGGTAGTTTTCATTCTTCTCTCTCAGCGAAAGTTTCCTGAGATAGAGCGCTCTTTCCGCGAGTTCATAAGTAGCATAGAAACCTCGATAGCAGCCTGTATGGATCATCTCCGGTTCCATACCGAATTGTTCGGGCGAAGCAAGGTCACCACTTGTCATGCCGATGAGGGAATACTCATCACCCTTGAAGATGAATGTGTCAGAAATCTGTGCTGTCATAGATCCTCCCTTCTATGCCCAACGTATAGGTTCAGCC
>CAZKCJ010000128.1:7214-7958 GCA_964550885.1 uncultured Rubrivivax sp.
GAACTGCGGCTCAGGCATCTCCTGCCACGACGCTGACGTGTACCTTGACAATACCGCTTCGCTGCCAAGCGCCTTGCCTGAACTCGGAGCGTGATCGAAGGTTTCCCATCACACTGGACGTTCCTGAAAACTTGGAGGCGTCCCACGGACGGTGCTCGATACGACCATCGTTGTAAAAGGTTGTGATCTGTGCACGACGGCATGCGAGCAACTTGCGCTTGAACTCTACTGACTGCGACGGCTCCAGCGTGATCGGCAAAATACTGTCAGGGGATTCAATCACTGGGACAGCACCAGCACGCTCACCTACTATAGGCACAGGGTCAGGAACGTTTGGCAGAGTTGCCGTGTCGTACTTTTTGTGGCATTGCCGGCAGAGGATCAACATTGCCTTTTCCACTGGGTCGTGCTCCAACCTAAAGTTCTCTTCGAACTGCCGCAGTTCAACGGTGACCACACTTTCTCTGGAGACCGTCGAGAGTAAGAGGTCGATGATCTGATTCCGATCTCTACCTTTGACGTGTGCCGATTCCAATTCTTCCGCCGCGCCGCAGTGCTCACATGCTCCGACAGCAGCCTTGTGCTTTTTCGTGATCATCTGGACAAGGTTGCGTAGGCGCGGACCTATGTAGCGCTTGAACTCTGGGTTTGTTCCAGTGAAGGTGGGCATTCGGGTCTCCTGCGAGATGCCTAACGAATAGCGTTTATCTGACGCGGCACGGTGTTGTCGAAGCGGCCGAGGCT
>CAZKCJ010000129.1:0-2262 GCA_964550885.1 uncultured Rubrivivax sp.
CGCTTCGAACCTGCCCGCACTCAGGGTAGCGGCCCCGTGTCGAGCGCGGGCTGATGGTGCCAGTAGCGCCGCCCCACCTCGCGCTCGCAGCGGCTCGCGCCGCGCGCCGGCCAGCTGAACGCGCCGCAGCGGTCGCTGCGCAGCAGCTCGACCCCCAGGTCGCGGTAGCGCGCCTGAATCTCGGGCGCCGGGTGGCCGAAGCGGTTGCGGTAGCCGGCCTGCACCAACGCGGTGCCCGGCGCGACCGCGGCGATGAAGGCCGCCGACGACGAGCTGCGGCTGCCGTGGTGCGGCACCAGCAGCAGCTGCGCGCGCAGGCCGGCGCCCGCGCGGCGCACCAGCGCCGCCTCCTGCGCGGCGTCGAGGTCGCCGGTCAGCACCAGGCTGCGCCCGTCGGCGGCGACGACGCGCAGCACGCAGCTGCGCGCATTGGCTGACAGCGCCGCGCCGTCGCCGCCGGCCGGCGGATGCAGGATCTCGAAGGCCACGCCATCCCACTGCCAGCGCTGGCCCGCGGCGCAGCGCCGGTGCGGCGGCGGCTCGCGCCGCAGCGGGTGCTGCGGCTCGAGCGAGCTGAGCAGCGCGCGCACGTCCAGGCCCTGCAGCAGGCTGCCGGCGCCGCCGACGTGGTCGGTGTCGCGGTGGCTGAGCACCAGCAGGTCGATCCGGTTCTCGCCGCGCGCGCGCAGCAGCGGCAGCAGCACGCGCTGCCCGGCGTCGGCCTGCAGTCCGTAGCGCGGGCCGGCGTCGTACAGCAGCAGGTGCGCGCGGGTGCGCAGCAGCACCGCAGCGCCCTGGCCGACGTCGGGCACGACGAGGTCGAAGCTGCCGCTAGGCGGCCGCTCGGTCGGCGGCAGCAGCAGCGGCAGCAGCAGCGGCAGGCCCAGCCAGCGCAGCCGCGGCGGCAGCGGCAACAGCAGCAGCGCCGCGCCGAGCAGCGCCGCGGCCGCGGCCCACACCGGCGCAGCCGGCGGGCTCCACACCGCCCACGGCCAGGCGGCCAGCCAGCCTAGCGCAGCGAGTAGCGCGTCGACCAGCCACGCAGCCGGCGTCCACAGCGCGGGCCAGCCCACGCCCAGCAGCGCGAGCGGCGTGATCAGCAGCGTGACCAGCGGGATCGCGATCAGGTTGGCGACGAAGCCAAGCACCGCGACCTGCTGGAACAGGATCAGCGTCAGCGGCGTGAGTCCGGCGCTGGCCACCGCCTGCGTGCGCAGCGCCGCACGCAGCGCCGGCACCAGCCCGCGGCCCTCACCTGCGCGCTGCGGCGCGGCCACCAGCAGCATCGCCACCGCGGCGAACGACAGCCAGAAGCCCGGCTGCAGCAGCGCCCATGGGTCGACCAGCGTGACCCCGAAAGCCGCGGCCAGCAGCACCAGCAGCGACGGCCAGCGCAGCGCGCCCACGCGCAGCGCGGCAACCACCGCCAGCATCAGCACCGGCACGCCACAGCCGGCGAGCAGCGCGTAGGCGCCCGCCGCGGCGACACCGCACCAGCGCGCGACCAGCGGCGCCGGCCAGCGCAGCGCCAGCCGCGGGCTGCGCCGCCACGCAAAGCCGGCCGCGCCGCCGGCCAGCCACGCGAACATCGTGATGTGCAGGCCGCTGATGCTCATCAGGTGCGCGATCCCGGTCGCGCGGAACAGCGCCCAGTCGGCAGCGTCGACCGCGCCCTGGTCGCCGACCGCGCGCGCCGCCAGCACCCCGGCCGCGCCGGCCTGCGGCACGCGCAGCAGGATCGCGTCGCGCAGCCGCTGGCGCAGCCGGTCGACCGGATGCGCGCCCGCAGCGGCCAGCAGCTGCGCCGCACCGGCGGCGCCGCTGCCGCTGCGCACGCTGCCGGTGGCGCCGATGCGCCGCTCGAACAGCCACAGCTCCAGGTCGAAGCCGCCGGGGTTGCGCAGCCCGTGCGGCTGCTTCAGCCGCACCGGCAAGCGCCAGCGCTGGCCGGCGCTGATCGGCGGCGGCGGCGCGAGCAGCAGCTCGTCGGCGTCGTGGCCGCGTCCCCAGTACAGGCTCACGCGAATGGGCACGCGCACCACGGCGCCGGCGAGCGTGGCCTGCTCCGGCTCGAAGTCGAAGCGCACACCCTGCGGATCAGGCTGCGGCAGGCCGGCGACGACCCCGGTCAGCACCAGCTCCTGCCCTTCCAGCGCGGCCGGCAGCCGGTCGGCCAGGCGCCCGCCGGCGCGCAGCCCGGTCGCCGCGAACGCCGCCAGCGCCGCCGCAAGCGTGATCGCAACGACCGCCGACCGCGCCCCC
>CAZKCJ010000129.1:2321-5013 GCA_964550885.1 uncultured Rubrivivax sp.
TTCGGCTGCGCGCCGCCGGCGCTGCAGCAGCACGCCGATCGCCGCGAGCAGCGCGGCCGCGCCCAGGGTCAGCACGTAGCCGCGCGCCGACCCCAGCTGCGGCTGCTGCAGCTGCAGCGCGGTGCCGGCGAGCCAGCCGAGCAGCGGCAGCGCGATCCGCAGCCCGGTGTCGGCGGGCACGGCCGGCGACGGCGCGACCTGCATCGCAGCAGTGTAGGATGCCGCGGTCCGCAACCGACCCGCCGCACGCTCATGTCGATCGCGCAACGCCTGCAACAACTGGGCATCACGCTGCCGCCGGTAGCCACGCCCGCCGCCGCCTACGTGCCCTTCGTGCGCAGCGGCGCGCTGGTCTTCCTGTCCGGGCACATCGCGCGGCGCGACGGCAAGCCCTGGGTCGGCCAGCTCGGGGCGACGCTGAGCACCGCCGACGGCCAGCAGGCGGCGCGCGCGGTGGCGATCGACCTGCTGGGCACGCTGCAGGCGGCGGTCGGCGACCTGGACCGGGTACGCCGCATCGTCAAGGTGATGAGCCTGGTCAACAGCACGCCGGCCTTCACCGAGCAGCACCTGGTCACCAACGGCTGCTCGGAGCTGCTGGCCGAAGTCTTCGGGCCGCAGGTCGGCGCGCACGCGCGCAGCGCCTTCGGCGTCGCGCAGCTGCCGCTGGGCGCCTGCGTCGAGATCGAGCTGATCGCCGAAGTCGCCGGATGAGCCGCGCCGGCGGCTGGCTGGCCGCGATCGCGGTCGCGGCGATCGCGGCAATCGCCGCCGCGCTGGTGTCGCAGCACGCGTTCGGCATGGAGCCCTGCGCGTGGTGCGTGCTGCAGCGGCTCGTCTTCGCGGTGATCGCGGTCGTCGCGCTGGTCGGCCTGGTGCCGCTGCGCTGGCTGCGCCGGCTGGCCGCGGCGCTGGTCGTCGTGCTCGCGCTGGCCGGCGTCGCCGCGGCGGTGTGGCAGAACCGGGTGGCCGCGCAGTCCAGCTCGTGCAACCTGACGCTGGCCGACCGCATCGTCAGCGGCAGCGGCCTGGACGGCGCGCTGCCCGAGATCTTCCAGCCGCGCGCCAGCTGCGCCGACGCCGCCGCGACCCTGCTCGGCCTGCCCTACGAGTTCTGGAGCCTGGCGCTGTACCTGCTGCTGGCGCTGGCGGCGCTGCGCGCGTTCAGCGCAGCGCGGCGTTGATCTGCTCGAGCTGCGCCGCGCCCGGGCACAGATCCGCTTCGCCCAGCTGGTTCAGCGGCCGGCGGCTGGTGCGCAGCGCCGCGTGCAGGTCGGTCGCCGCCGGGTCGACGTAGATCAGCCCGGTGACCACCTCGCCGCGGGCCTGCAGCGCCTGCACGTGGTTCATCGCCGCGACCCGGTCGGTCGGGTCGTGGCCGGCGTGCAGCTTGCGCAGCCGCATCACCGTGCCGTCGGCCTGCGGCAGCTCCAGCACCTCGCCCGGCGCCGGCTCGGCCTTGACCTCCTGGGCCAGGTCGATGAAGTCGATCCGGTTGACCGCGTCGTTGTGGGCGCGGATGTAGTCGTACGAGCGCGTGCTGCCCTCGTGGTTGTTGAAGGCCACGCAGGGGCTGACCACGTCGATCAGCGCGGCGCCGCCGTGGCGGATCGCGCCTTCGATCAGCGGCACCAGCTGCGCCTTGTCGCCGGAGAAGCCGCGCGCGACGTAGGTCGCGCCCAGCTGCAGCGCCAGGCCGACCAGGTCGATCGGCGCGTCGCGGTTGACCGCGCCGCGCTTGGACTTCGAGCCGCGGTCGGCGGTCGCGCTGAACTGGCCCTTGGTCAGGCCGTACACGCCGTTGTTCTCGACGATGTAGACCATGCGCACGCCGCGGCGCAACGCGTGCGCGAACTGACCCAGGCCGATCGACGCCGAGTCGCCGTCGCCCGAGATGCCCAGGTACAGCAGCTCGCGGTTGGCCAGGTTCGCGCCGGTCAGCACGCTGGGCATGCGCCCGTGCACGCTGTTGAAGCCGTGGCTCGCGCCCAGGAAGTAGTCGGGCGTCTTGCTGCTGCAGCCGATGCCCGACAGCTTGGCCACGCGGTGCGGCTGGATGTCCAGCTGCCAGCAGGCCTGGATGATTGCCGCCGAGATCGAGTCGTGGCCGCAGCCGGCGCACAGCGTGCTGATCTTGCCTTCGTAGTCGCGGCGGGTGTAGCCGACCTTGTTCTGGGTCAGCGTCGGGTGGTGCAGCCGGGGCTTGGCGATGTAGGTCATGTGCTCCTCGCCTGGCGCGCGATCTCGTTGCGGCGGGCCTCGACGTGGCGCGAGATCGCCTGCACGATGAAGCGCGCGGTGATCGGCGTGCCGTCGTAGTGCAGCACCGCGAACAGGCGCTGCGGCGGCACGCCGTGCTCGTTGACCAGCAGCGTGCGCATCTGCGCGTCGCGGTTCTGCTCGACCACGAAGACCTCGTCGTGCGCGTCGATGAACTCGAGCACGCTCGCCGGGAACGGGTACGCACGCAGCCGCAGCGCGTCCAGGTGGATCTCGTGCTCGGCCGCCAGCTGCTGCAGCGCCTCGTCCATCGCCGGGCTGGTCGAGCCGAAGTAGATCACCCCGAGCCGCGTCTTCTGCGCGGCCGCGCGCGGCACCGGCTGCGGCACCAGCGTCGCCGCGGTGCGGAACTTGTCGGCCAGCCGCTGCACGTTGCGCAGGTAGTCGCGCCCGGTTTCGGAGTAGCGCGCGT
>CAZKCJ010000129.1:5023-7908 GCA_964550885.1 uncultured Rubrivivax sp.
TGGCCGCCATGACCTCGGGGCAGCCGGCCGACACGCAATACCGGCTGCGGCACCAGGCCGCGCGCGGTGTCGAACTTCCGCGCCAGCCGCTCCATGTTGTAGACGTAGTCCGGGCCCTTCTCCGAGTAGCGCGCATAGGCGTCGCGGGTGGTGCCGCGGGTGAAGAAGCTGCCACGGGAGGGATGCGTGCCCGGCAGCGTGCGCCACGGGATGCCGTCGCCGTCGACGTCCTTGTAGCGGCCGAAGTCGCGCCCGGCCTCGAGCATCTCGGCGCTCATGATCTTGCCGCGGTCGAAGGCGCGGGCGTCGTCCCACGCGAAGGGCTCGCACAGCCGCTGGTTCATACCGATGTCCAGGTCGCTCATCACGAACACCGGCGTCTGCAGCCGGTCGGCCAGGTCGAGCGCGGCGGCCGCGTGCTCGAAGCACTCGGTCGGGTCCTGCGGGAACAGCAGTACGTGCTTGGTGTCGCCGTGCGACGCGTACGCGCAGCTCAGGATGTCGGCCTGCTGGGTGCGCGTGGGCATGCCGGTGGAAGGCCCGCCGCGCTGCACGTTGATGATCGTCACCGGGATCTCGGCGAAGTAGGCCAGGCCGATGATCTCGGTCATCAGGCTGACCCCGGGGCCCGAGGTCGCGGTGAACGCGCGCGCGCCGTTCCAGCCGGCGCCGGTGACCATGCCGATCGACGCGATCTCGTCCTCGGCCTGCACGATCGCGTACGCCCGCTCGCCGGTCGCCGGGTCGGTGCGCAGCTTCGCGCAGTACTTCTGGAAGGCCTCGGCCACCGACGACGACGGCGTGATCGGGTACCACGCGCACACCGTCGCGCCGCCCCACACGCAGCCCAGCGCGGCCGCGGTGTTGCCGTCGACCATGATCCGCGCGCCGACGCGGTCGCGGCGCTCGACCCGCAGCCCCATCCGGTCGGCGTCCAGGTGCTCGGCGGCGAAGTCGCGCCCCAGGTGCAGCGCGCGCAGGTTCGAGTCCAGCAGCCGCTCCTTGCCGCGGTACTGCTCGGCGAGCAGCTGCTCCAACACCTGCGCCTCCATGCCCAGCAGCTGCGACAGCGCGCCGACGTAGATGATGTTCTTGAACAGCTGGCGCTGGCGCGGGTCCTCGTAGGTCGCGTTGCAGATCTCGGTGATCGGCATCGCGAACACCTGCAGGTCGTCGCGCAGCGCGGTCGGCGCAATCGGCCGGGTCGAGTCGTAGAACAGGTAGCCGCCGGTCTCGACCTCGGCCACGTCCTGCGCCCAGGTCTGCGGGTTCATCGCCACCGCCATGTCGACGCCGCCGCGCCGGCCGAGCCAGCCGGCCTCGCTGACGCGCACCTCGTACCAGGTCGGCAGACCCTGGATGTTGCTCGGGAAGATGTTGCGCGGGCTGACCGGCACGCCCATGCGCACGACCGCCTTCGCGAACAGCTCGTTGGCCGAGGCCGAGCCCGAGCCGTTGACGTTGGCGAACTTGACGACGAAGTCGTTGACCGCGTTGATCCGGCTGCGCTTCATGCGGTTGCCTCCGCGCTGCGCCGCACCTGCACGCGGTCGCGGCAGCCCGGCCCGGCGTGGGTCATCTCCAGGTAGAACTTCTGCATGTCCCAGGCGCCGGTCGGGCAGCGCTCCGCGCACAGGCTGCAGTGCAGGCACACGTCCTCGTCCTTGACCATCACCCGGCCGGTCTTGACCGGCACGCTGACCAGCAGCGGCTGGTCGAGGTTGGTCGCCGGCGCGCTCAGCCGGGTGCGCAGCTCGGCCTCGTCGCCGTTGGCGGTGAAGGTGATGCAGTCAGTCGGGCAGATGTCGACGCAGGCGTCGCACTCGATGCACAGCGCCGCGGTGAAGCGGGTCTGTACGTCGCAGTTCAGGCAGCGCTGCGCCTCGCGCCAGGCGGTGGCCTCGTCGAAGCCGAGCTCGACCTCGACGCCGATGCCCGCGCGCGCCGCCTCGGTGGTCACCCAGGGCACCTTGAAGCGCGCCTCGGGCGACACCGCGTTGTCGTAGCTCCACTCGTGGATGCCCATCTTCTGCGACACCAGCGTGGTCTGCGGCGGCGGGCGCACCCGCACGTCCTCGCCGTGCAGGAAGCGGTCGATCGACACCGCCGCCTCGTGCCCCTGCGCGACCGCGGTGATGATGTTCTTCGGGCCGAAGGCGGCGTCGCCGCCGAAGTAGACCTGCGGCTGCGTCGACTGGAAGGTCTGTGCGTCGAGCACCGGCAGCCCGTCGCGGCCGAACGCGATGCCCAGATCGCGCTCGATCCACGGGAACGCGTTCTCCTGGCCGACCGCGATCAGCACCTCGTCGCAGGCGTGGAAGACCTCGGGCTCGCCGGTGGGCTTCAGGCTGCGCCGGCCGCGTTCGTCGTAGACCGGCTCGACCCGCTCGAAGCGCATCCCCACCAGCTTGCCGCCCTCGTGCACGAAGGCGGTGGGCACGTGGTTGTTGAGGATCGGGATGCCCTCGTGCAGCGTGTCCTCCTTCTCCCACGGAGAGGCCTTCATCTCGTCGAAGCCGCTGCGCACGATCACCTTCACGTCGCTGCCGCCCAGGCGCAGCGCCGAGCGGCAGCAGTCCATCGCGGTGTTGCCGCCGCCGAGCACGATCACGCGCGGCTGCACGCTGCGCACGTGGCCGAAGGAGACTGAGGCCAGCCAGTCGATGCCGATGTGGATCTGCGCGGCTGCCTCCTTGCGGCCCGGCAAGTCCAGGTCGCGCCCGCGCGGCGCGCCGCAGCCGACGAAGACCGCGTCGTAGCCCTCGGCCAGCAGCGCGCGCATCGAATCGATCCGCCGGTTGGCGACGAAGCGCACGTGCGGCATCTCCAGGATGTAGCCGGTCTCCTCGTCGATCACGCTCTCGGGCAGGCGAAAGCGCGGGATC